>JAQUDY010000086.1 GCA_028685445.1 Bacilli bacterium | reverse complement strand
CTAGGATGTAACAAAATAGCTTTAGGACATCATTTTGATGATGTTATAGAAACAATCATGTTAAACATTCTCTATGCTGGAAGTTATGGAACAATGATGCCAAAATTAAAAAGCGACCACTATAAAAATATGGAGTTAATTAGACCTTTATATTTAGTAAAAGAATATGATATAAAAAAATGGGCTAAATATAATAATCTTTTATTTATTAACTGTGCATGTTCTTTTACTAAGAAAAAATTAGATAGTAAAAGAGCAGAAATTAAAGAATTAATTAAAAACTTAAGAGCAGTTTATAAAGATATAGATAAAAACATATTTAAAAGTAGTGAAAATATAAATTTAAATACAGTATTAGGTTATAAATACAATAATCAAAAACATTATTTTTTAGATTATTATAAATAGTATTTACAATTTAATCTAAAATATACAAAAACATCTTTTGTTTTTATTTGAATAGTGGTATAATTAAGATACCTAGCAAATGGTCATATATAAAACCGACAGTTAGTGATTATTGGGAATCTAATTAAGAAGTTGTGTTGAAAACTAACGCGTAAGTGTTAGGATCCTAATGCCTCTTATGTGATGCCCACCTGTGTTAGCGCGGGATTTATCACTTTGACTTTTGCTAGGCATTTTTTTTGGAGGAATATTTATGTTAATCGATTAATTACCCTAATTGGTGAGGATAAATTTAAAAAAATAGAAGAAATAAAAGTTTTGATTGTAGGTCTAGGTGGAGTGGGTGGATATGCTTTAGAAGCAATTCTTAGAAGTGGAATCAAAAATATTTTTATTGTTGATAATGATATAATACATATTAGTAATTTAAACAGGCAAATAATAACTTCTATAGATAATATTGGCAAGTCAAAAGCAGAGATAGCAGCTGACAGAGCTTTAAGTATAAATCCATTGATTAATTTAACTGCTTTAAGTTTATTTTTAGATAAAGAGAATATTGACCAAATTATAAATGAGGATTTTAATTATGTAATAGATGCATGCGATTCTGTAAATACAAAGTTACTATTAATAGAATACTCATTAAAATTAAATTATAAATTAATTTCTTGCATGGGGACAGCTAATAAAACAAATCCTGCTTTATTTACTATAACTGAATTAACTAAAACTAGTAATGATCCTCTTGCTAGAATATTAAGAAAAAGAATTAAAAATTAATAAAAAAATTATGGTCGTTAGCAGTACAGAAACTCCTATTAAAAGAGAAGGATTAGGAACTAATAGTTTTATACCTGGAATAGCAGGATTATTATGAGCTAGTTATGTTATTAACGATGTTACAAAAAAAATAAACTAAAAAGTTTATTTTTTTGTTATTAAAAATTTGACTAGTAAACAAGGGTCATCATTTTTCATAACTATTTTGTATATTAAATCGATAACAGGCATTTTAATTTTCTTTCTTTTTAGTAACGTATATATTGACTTTAAAGTATAATATCCTTCGACAGTTGTTTCTTTTAAGTATTTTTCAGCACCTTTATAATCTTTTTTACCTAAATAAACTCCATATGAATAATTCCGGCTCTTAGTGCTAGTACAAGTTAAGAGTAGATCACCAATTCCAGCATAACTTAGAATTGTTTTTTTTCTTCCTCCTAAACCTTTTATCAATTCTTTTATATCATGCATTGACTCAACAATTAAAAAACTTCTTGTTGATTCGCTATAACCAAGTCCTTCTAAAATTCCAGAAGCTACTGCGATCACATTTTTAATAGAACCGCATATTTCAACTCCTACAATATCTGAGCTAGGTCTTAATTTAATAGTATCACTTGATAAAACTTTGATTATTTCATTACGCGTCTTAAAATTTTTACCACCGATTGTAAATCCTATTGGCTCGTTATTAACAACATCTATTGCAAAAGAAGGCCCTGATATAATCGATACATTCGTAGTCTTTATATGCTCTTTAAAAATTTGATGAACAAACTTACAACTTCCTTGTTCTATTCCTTTGCTACCAATACAAAAATGCATATTATTATTGACATAAGGTTTTATTTCTTTTGCTACATCACTAACATATTTTGCAGCCACCATTATAAATACTATGTTAGTTTTTGATAAAGCTTCCTTGTAGCTAGAAGTAAAACTAATATCTTTTGGAATTTTAACTCCTGGAATTATTTCTGCTTTGCCTTTATTGTAAATTTCTTTTTGTTTATCACAGTGGGTCCACATTGTTACTTTATTTCCATTCTTTCGGAGCATCATTGCGATTGAAAAACCAAAAGCACCACTTCCTATAACTGTTACATTCATATTCTTTTCCTCATTTCTTTATTGATTTTATTTAAATTATTTTCATAATTATTGATTTTCGGATAATAAAAAGTTTTATCTCTAACATTTTTTGGTAAATACTCTTGATCCACCCAATAATTCTTATATGTGTGAGGATATTTATAATCCTTACTATTATTTTTTAAATGTGATGGAACAGTTCCTATCTTAGAAGTTTTAACTTCAGTTAAAGCATTATCTATTGCAGTAATAGCACTGTTGCTTTTAGGGGAGAGTGCCATTTCTATAACTACTGAAGATAAAGCAATCCTTCCTTCGTGAAGCCCTAATAAATTTACTGCATTTATTGCAGCTATTACTTTAGGTCCTATTCCTGGGTTAGCAAGACCAATATCTTCATAAGCAATTACAGTAAGTCTTCTTGCTAAAATATCAAAATCTTCTGCTATTAATAATATAGCTAAATAATAAAGCTAAGCATCAACATCACTTCCACGAATGGATTTTTGAAGTGCACTTATTGTATCATAATAATTAGTATCATTTTTATCAATATAAAGATTTGGTTTTGAATTAATATTCTTTAATACTTCTGTTGTAATATGACCATCATTACTACTGTAATATGCCATCTCTAATAAATTTAAGGCACTTCTTAAATCCCCTGAGCTTGATTTTACTATAATATTAATAGAGTCATCATCTATTTTAATGTTTTCTAAGTATTTTGAGCCTTTTTTTAACCCTTTTTTTATGTCTGCTTCTCCAAGAGGAAAAACTTCAAATATTTGGCATCTGCTTCGAATAGCAGGATTTATAGAGTGATACGGGTTAGATGTAGTTAATCCTATGATTGTTAATAATCCGCTTTCAATATAAGGAAGTAATAGGTCTTGTTTATCTTTATTCATTCGATGAATTTCATCAATAATTAAAATCATTTCTCCATTCATTTTAGCTTCTTCAATAACTATATCAAAGTCTGATTTATTATTTATTACTGCATTTAAAGACCTAAACTTTTTCTTAAGATCATTAACTATTGCCTCAGCTAAAGAAGTTTTACCAGTACCAGGTAATCCATATAGTATTATAGAAAACATTTTTTGGTTTTTTATTAAATTTGTTAATATTTTATTTGGTCCAACTAAATGATTTTGGCCAATAATATCTTTTAAACTTTTAGGTCTTATTTGGTTTGCTAGTAACTTCATTTATCATTCACCAATATAATTATAGTATATAATTGCTTATTTTTCCAGTTATATGTATAATTAAATCAGGTGATAAGGATGAATAATGATGAACTAATTAATAGATTTATAGAATATTTATCTTTAGAAAGAAATTATAGTAATAATACCGTTTTAGCATACAAAAACAATTTAAAAAAATTAAACAAGTTTTCTAAGATTAATTTAAAAGAATTAAATACAGCTGAACTTAAAAAATATCTGAAAACATTACATAATTTAAGTAATAAGACTGTATCTCATAATATTAGCACGATTAAAACTTTTTATAGTTTTTTATTAAGAAATAACATTATCGATTTTAACCCTGCAGAAGGATTGATTAGACCTAAAGATAATAAGATATTGCCAACATATCTTAGTTTAGAAGAGACTTTAAAACTAATAGATATTAAGATAATTACTCCATATGATGCAAGGAATAAAGCCATTCTAGAACTTCTTTATTCATCAGGAGTAAGAATAACAGAGTTAACTAATCTTGAAATGGCAAATATTGATATTGAAAATTGTTTGATTAGAGTAATGGGGAAGGGGAGTAAAGAAAGAATAATACCCCTAGGAGATTATGCAATTGATGCAATAAAAGATTATATAGATAATTATCGTTTTTTATTAAATAAAAAAAATAGTACTTATTTATTTTTAAATAATCTGGGAACAAAGATTAGCAGACAATTTATTTTTAAAATCATTAAACTTGAATGCCAAAAAAAAGGTATAAAGAAAAATGTTTCTCCTCATACCTTAAGACATACTTTTGCAACACATTTATTAGAAAATGGTGCTGAT
>JAQUDY010000085.1 GCA_028685445.1 Bacilli bacterium | reverse complement strand
TTCCTGACTTTTCTTCTAAATTGTCTAATTTGTCTATTAGTTGGAGTGGTCATTCTATTTATATGATTAACTTCTTGTTTTCTTTTAAAATGTCCTATTCCTTTAGAAACAAGAGTCGGACTCATAAAATCAATACCTGTGTCGACATCTTTCATACCACCGAAAATTAATTTAAAAATAAATGAAATTATAATTGACCCTAACATTAAATCTAATAGTGATAAAGGAAAATCTAAAAACTTAATGCTAGATAATATATCAACTAATTTTAAAAAAATAGTAATAAAATAATCAATAATCAAGTTCACTATCTACCACCCCACTTATAAATCAAAATAAAAGGCATTGAAACACATAAAATTAAAATCATAAACATAAATATTGTTAAAAAACCATAAACAAACTGAAGTTCATTAGGCAAAACTCCAACTACTTCAACAATCATGTTATATATATCTAAAGCCATAAATAAAACCCCTTTCTACTACCAAAACTTAATTAAAGCAAATAATTTTAAAGCAATAATAGTTAACATAAGACCAAGTAAACCAATCAAACCATATTGAAAAACAAAAGGCAAACCACCCAATAAATCAAAACTAATAATAAAAGGTATCTTTATCATAAATAAAATCCAATTTAAAGTTGATACTAATAAAGTACCTAAAAATGAAAAAATATCAATTATAACTTCTAATAAAATAACTAATAAATTAACTATGTTAGAAATAAAACTCATAAAATCAACCTTTCTAAACTAAAAACCTAAAAATATATAATAAAATACTTAAAATAAATATAGTAATAAAAAATTGTTTCAAAACTAAAGGCAAAACAATAAAGAAATCACCAATAGTTAAAAAAATAATTTTAATAGTATTTACAAAAGCATCAAATGAAGAATTAAATAAAGATAAAACATTTTGCGAAGAATTGTCATTAATAACATTACCTTGTTCATTAAATCTATCGTCATTATATGGAGGTTTATCAACAACAATAATTTCATTATCAATTATAATTTCATTATCAACATTATCAATAATAAAAGAAACAACAACATCAGAAGAAACCCAAATGTCAAAATCATTTGAAATATTAAAGTTTTCAATATACCAAATATCATTTTCAGTAAATGTTTTACGATACTCATAATAATCAAAATGTGATTTATATTCTTTAAAATAATCGTCAACATCAATTATAGAATTATTAAATAAATCATAATTATAAACACGAGAATCATAAGGAAAAACATAAGAAATCAATTTTTTTTCAGTAGTTAAATTATCACTCGATAAAATCATATACTTAACATTTTTAGGAACTCTAACCTTTTTTAAATCTTTTAAAAAATCAGCAACAGGAGAAATGAAAGAATTATTTTCATAACAAATAGTATCACCAAATTCTAGTTCAGGGTGATAAATAAAACGATAAATACATTTAGTATCAACATAATTTTCAAAAGGTGCAAAGTCATAAGTTGCCAAAAATGGAATAACTCTATCTTTTTTAAAATTAAATCTAACCTTATACTGATAATATAAATAATCAGCAGCTAAAGAATTAAACTCACTAACAACAAAATTATCAACTTCACTTATATTTAAAATATTATCTTCTAAATTATAAGTATCTACATATTCCCAATTAGGAGCATTTTCATAAATAGGAGCACGATAAATAGAATAATTATTTATATCAGACAAAGTTATATCACTAATATAAAACTTATTACCACCTAATTCTTCTCCATAGTAATAAAAAATCATATTCCAATCTATATAATCAATTTTAGTAGTATCACCTTCTTTTAACTTCCACATATCTAATTTATTTAAAGTTAATGTATCAATAGAATTATAATAATTATAATAACCAATAAAATTATCGCTAAAATCATTATAATCATTTCCAAACTTAACTTTAAAAATATAAGGAGTATTATTTTCTGAATAACTAAAAGGAGTTTGTTCACTTTGATAATAAATTAATTCAGCTGCGCCAGATGAAGCTCTTTTATGTTCAGTAAAATAATTTTTAGAAGAAAGATTATCTATCATTAAAACATGAGCCCAAAAATATGAAGGTGCGAGAATAGTTTTATTTTCAACATATTTATCCAAATTAAAATCTGAAAAAAAATCATTAAAATTATTAGGAAAATTATCTGTAGAAAAAGATATTGCATTATAATTTAAAGATTTATAAAATGAACTAATTTGTAAAGCACTAGTATATCCAGACCTAAAATAAGCCCTATAATTTGGAGTATCATCAGAAATAAAAATACTAACCTGTTTAATAACTAAAGGAGTAGAATAATCAATCTTTTTGTCAAATTGTAAACTAATTTCAAAATAATAATCACTATAATTAGTATTAAGATAATCGATTAATTCATCAAGTTTATCAACCATTAAAGTTGAAAAAGAAATATTATCATAATCCATAATAATATAATTATCATCATCCCAAGCATTAACATTATTTGTTATCAAAAATAGTGCTATTACTCCAAAAATCAAAATCAAAGTTTTTTTCATTAAATAAACCTCCTTTTTTAATATTTTTTACATATTTATAAACAATAATTATTACAATAAATAATACAATGTTTATTGTAAAGGAAACACCAATTAAAAAGTTTAACATACTAAACACCTTTTTCTAAAATTTCAATTACCTTATCTAATTCTTTTTTTATTTTAATTGCTTTTCTAATTTCATTATTACACATAGCAACCCTAAATTGTTCTTTTAATAAAAAACCTTTTTCTGCAATTTCTTTAAATTCTTTTTCAATCAAATAAATCACTCCCTAACTTTTATTAAAATCAATATCATTAAAATCTTTAACAAATACAAACTCAAGAGGAAAAAATATTATTAAAAGATTTAAAATACAATAAAACAAAGCAATTAAATCATTATCTAAATTAGTATAAATCAATAATAAATTAGTTATAATATTAACTAATAAAATCAAACAAAATATTAATAATAAACTTTTTTTATAAAACTTATTTTTAAAAATAATAACCCCCCTTATTTTAAAAAACATAATTTTCTAAAATAAAAGGGACATTGTCCCTAAAAACTAAAATAGTTTTTTAAATACATTAATAACTGTATATAACATTACAACACCAATAGGTATTAACAATAGTGGATTAGACATTACAACTTCCACAACATCCGAAATCATACCTAAAAAAAATAATGCTATTTCTTTTAAAACCCCTAACACAGCAGTTGTATCGGCTAAAATTGTTTCAGGCATTTACAACACTTCCTTCCCTTTTTATTCTTTTATTTATGCTTTATTAGAGTGAGAGAGTAATAAAGCACAAACAACATAACTTAAAACACACAACACACAACAAACTTGATTTTTTTAACAATTATGATATAATTGACTCACCATTTGAATTAACTATATCTTCAATTATTAAACGAGCATTTCCATTATAGGTTTCTTTAAAACTCATAATGGCGTTAAAACTATCAAACATTGAAAAATCAATAAATGAATCTAACTTATCAAATAAATCAATATCAAACCATTCCGAACGAACATCATAACCTATAACATTACTAGATGCTTTAATTGGTGTAGCATATTCTAGTAAAGTCTTTCCATTTTTCGTTCTAACAATTTTTAGTGGGATTATTTCTTTATTCATTGTTTAATCTCCTTTCCCATAATTATAACAAATTGTTATAACTAAATCAATTATAACATAATGGTATAAAATGTCAATACCTAAATTACTGAAAGGAGAAAATAAAGCACAAATGACAAACAAACTAAAAGAAATTAGAAAAACACACAACAAAACACAAAAAGAAATAAGTGATATACTACAAATAACACAAGTGGCTTATCACAATTACGAGAACAACAAAAGAAAAATACCATTACTTGTAATTATAAAACTAGCAAAGTTTTATAATATTGAACTAGAAGAATTAATAAAATAAAAAAAGCAATAAATGCTTTTTTATTTTATGGGAAAATCTTAATCATATAACAAGCAGTAGATACTGCTTGTGGAATTGTTATTATTCGTTAGTTAAAACTAACTCATAACAACAATTTATTTTTTTTATCTAATATTTTTTTAATTTCCATAAATCACAACTCCAATCATAAGACAAAACATATAATTTGTTTTTTATTAAATCTAGAATTTCAATATTAGTACCAGTATAATAATGTTGTTCATTAACATAAATAATAACATCATATAATTTATCAAAACTTTCTACAAAATCACCCATACCACCACAAGAGTAATAATCTTGAAATTCAAACAACATAAACCTTTTAATAATACCATAATCTTTTATAGACATTTTTTTCACCCCTTAAATTTTT
>JAQUDY010000084.1 GCA_028685445.1 Bacilli bacterium | reverse complement strand
GATTGATTATATTTTTTACCCCCAGCAGTGTATGCAGTTGGAATTGTCAAAATACCAAATGCAGAAGTTACTGCATAATTTAGCCATACATAACCACCGGCAACATTAGTAGCACTTGGAAAAAATAAATTTTGACTAGTAGATGTTCCTAGTGCTGCCACTAGTCCATCCATAGTTGTAATTGCCATCTTATACCACCTCTAAATAACTTATATCAAAACCACCGTCTATACCATCTAAAAAATAAGTATTACCCTGTATTAATACTATTGTATATATATCACTATATGTAGTATCAAAAGGGTATAATACTTTTACTTTATCACCTAATTGCATTATGCTATTCTTATAAGGCCATTAGTTGCATCAGGTGTAGGTAGTTGTACTAAGAAAGTACCATTTGTACTAGAAATATCTGTTGTAAAATCTAGAACTGCTACTGCTTTATTTGTTTTAGATGAATTATATATTAAAGCACCTCTAGCAGTAATTGTAGCACTTGCCCAACTAGGATCAGTTGTAAAATCTAAAATTGCTGTTGTTCCTGAAGTTGTAACGCTAAAACCTGTTAATGTCAAACCACCAGCTGTATAGCCAGTTCCTGATACCTCATTTGTGACAGCATAAGCGGTTGTAGCTGCACTTAATGTAGCACTTGATGTAAATAATGCAATCTTATATACGTCTGCTGCTGCATGAATGCCTTGTAGAATTTCTGATTTAAAACTTGTGCAAATTGCTTGTGTAATTGCCATTTTATTACTCCTTTGTTAATCTTGGAAGATCTATTACTTTATCTTTATTTATATTTTCAAAGAAACTAATACCTGTTTCTTTTTCAACCTCATTAATATTTACTATCTTATAAGAACATGTATTGTCATTTTGCATAACATATGCACTAGCTTCATTTGTTTTAGTAAGATATACTATCTTAAACATAGCTACAGGAACTAAAACATTTTTGTTAATAAACTTTGAACTATTGCCAATAATTGGCCCTGTTATAACATATATAGGTTGTGTTTTAGATATATTTCTTACATAGTCTTCCATCTCTGCCCATTTACCTCTATTACAATCACCTTCTTGTGGAATCATATTAGCTAATGTAAAACTTTCAAATTCGGCATTTCTTGTTTTCATATCAGCATAAGGAGACATATGCCCTTTATCATAGTTACTTCCTTTATAATCTTCTAATTTAGATCTAAATTGTGTATCTAATTTAGTCTCTTCATGAAATGAATTAATTCTTTTATCATGTACAAAATTTCCATTTAGAAATTCTGCAGACCATAATGGAATTTTATATTTAGTACTATACACAACATCAAAATCTTCATATGTTAATTCAACAGTATTTAAACCTGAATTAACAACAGGAATATATCCTTTATTATAAAAATATGAAGCATCAGCTCCAAAACATGCAATAGATAATATTAAACAAACAAATAGTTTCAACATTTTTACCCCTTATTTAATTCTTTTTAATGGAGTGTAAGTTCCATCTTTAAAATATGAATACTCTATTGTTTTATTATTAAATTTAGTATCAACTAATATTTTATAATTTAACAAATATTCAAATTCACCTGGTTTTGAAAAATCTGATTCATTTTTCTTTTCTAATAAGACCCAACTACTGAATATATAATTTCTAATATATTTATTAAAACACAAAGCAAGATTCCATGTTTTATAATTACCTAAGTCATATATTATAGTAGGTAGTTTTTTTGTTATCTTTATTAAGTCATCTTTATTTTTATATCTAAACAAACAACAATAACTAGCAGATTTTATTTTTTGAAATATTTTTGGAGATACAAATCGTTCAAATTCACTTTTAGCATCAGTACTTCTTCTTGTAAGCATATATTCTTCATTAGGATATAATGGTTTTATTTTTTCAACAAGAAATCTTTGTGTACTATCTGAAGCAATATCATATTTTAGAAAGATAGGTAGTTGATCTTTATTTACTTTTATGTACCAATTATATGGCGTTTTTAGTGAAATATACTCTTCTAATTTATATCCTAATTTTTTTGAATTTTCTATAAAGTCAGAATAATCCTTAACTGAGTAATAAGGGTCAAATGTAATAAACAAGAGGTGTCCTTTTTATAGTATTTATAAAAAGGACTAAATTTTATAAGTCTAGTAAGTCTCCTAATTTTACAGGTGTAAAATTTAATTTTTCACAGCTTACATCTATAAGTTTAGGAAATTGCGGAGGATTAGTATATTTATTAGAATGTAAGTGCCCATGAATAATAATATCTAAAGAAAATGAATCAAATAAAGGTTCAATAGTTTTAAGTCTAGATTGAATTTTATCTCTATTTTTATCATAAATATTATTATCACCTATAGGATAATGGCATAAACCTACAGCATAGTTATCTACATTGATAATAGCTGCAGAGAGTAGTTCATCATCTGTCTTATGAGTTAATAGTTGACCATTATAATCTATCTCTATTCCCCTCACGACATAGTCAAAATCTTTATATGCCTGAGTACTTTTCCTATCATGATTACCTAGAATTAGAATCTTTCTACCATTAAATTTTTTAATCCATTTTTCGGGTGAATTAAATGAAAAATCTCCAAGAAATACAACTAAATCATCTTTTTTCACTACTTTATTATGGTTATGAATTAACATATCTTCAACTGAATTAAAACCTAATTCTTTATATACTGATCTACAAGGTTCAAAAGAACATATATTTTTATGATTTAAGTGATGGTCTGAAATTATCCAAGTATCTTTGTTTATTAAATTAATCATAATTCTTTATCTTGCATTGGATTTTTTCCAAAGTCATTAAAAGCAAATATCAAAGGCTGATTACAATTTCCTTTTACTTTATTAAAAATCTTTTCAAATTCTGTTTTTATATCTCCATCTTTACTAACAACTTCATTACTTATAGTACATAAGCAGTTAAAACATAATTCTTTATCATGCACTTTATGAACAGATGATAAGTTACTAATATTTGTAAAACCTGATATAGGTCCATTATATGGTTTAATTTCACTATTACAACAATCGCATACTGCGATAATAATTTCTTTTATTTGTCTCATGTTTTTCCTTTTAAATAAATTCTTCTGCAAATATATCTATAAATTCTTTAATATTATCAAATCCAATATATTTTTTGTATTGCTCATTAGGTAAATTAACAATACAAGTATAATAAATATATTGTTGAAATTTATGTTTATTAGTAAGTACTTCTAATACTTCATATAACCCTTCTAAATATGTATATTTTGTTGGCAAATCAAATTGTTGTGATAAATAGTAAAATAAAAATTTCTTTTGTAAAATATATCTATTATTAAATTTCAATAATCTATATTTTTTATTCATATTAAATATTCTGGATATTTTTTCAATAGTTCACTCATTTTAACATAATCATTACATATAAATTGATATAAAACTATTAAAATAAATTAAATATTTTAATAGTTTTCAATTTATTTTATAAAGAAACAATTAAAGAATATATCTCTTCAAGAGAAAAGTCTGTTCTTAGATTTATCTTTATTGGGTTCATAACTAACCCTATATCAACTGGTTCAAATTTTATATGAACATCATTGACTGCTTTTGATATAAACTTCTTATGGATATTTAGAGAACCATTAACATCAGCATTTATCTTGATTCCATTTGAAGTAATAAATAATCCACGGTTTGTTCTGTTACCTTTATAGGTCTTGTGTTTATTTATTGACTCAGAGTCAAAATAAGAGCATTTAGATGTATATGATTCTTCTTGAAGATGAACTTCTATTCCTTCTAACTGAAGTTTATAAGTTAAATGATTAATGATTTTAGAGAATGGAATTTGAACAAAATTCTGATTAGTCCTTTTACCTAAATCAATATTTTGTTTCCATTCTTTATTATAACCAATAACTACATAGTCTATTTTATTTTTAATTATAGACTTAACAATGAAATCTGTTATCTTATGTATTTCATTGTTAAGTTTATCTCCTCTTTTAGAAAATAATCTATTTAGCTCTTTTGATTTAAATTTATTATTTGATCTCTTTGTCTCAGATTGAAGTTTTGCTATTTGTTTATTATATCTTTGATTAATTGATTTAATTGATCTACCATTTATCAGGTATGATTTATGTACATTAGATGTTACAGCCATTAAATTGTTCATACCTAAGTCAATTGAACACCAATCTGAATTTAAGTTATTTGCTTCTTTAACAGGTACTTCATATTTAATATGTAGTTCATAAAATCCATTTTTAGGCACTATTTCCATATACTTAATCTCAGAATCAAAATCTTTATCTTTTAAGTATTTAGGAACTTTACATAACTTCATTCTACCTTTATTTAAATCATAACTAACTGTAATATAGATAAAATTATCTTTAAAGATAAATGATTTTGATGTACTTGATTTAGTATAAATTAATTCTTTTCTTGA
>JAQUDY010000083.1 GCA_028685445.1 Bacilli bacterium | reverse complement strand
ATTTAATAAAAACTGAATATATTATTACTGTAGCTATCAAATATATAGATATATAGAAAATAACATATAATTTATGATAACCAAAATACTTCCATGGACCATACAAACTTATAAATAATGTTATCAATATATAAACAACAAACAATTTTAAAGGTGTATACTCTCTATTCACTTTACTATTGGTGTTTTTAAATTTGCTTAAATTCATTCTAGTACCTTTCTTAAATATCTTTTTTCACATTCTATTATATTTCTCTAATTCATTTCTATTTATAATCAACTTCTCCTAAAAAATTATAAAATATTATTAAGGAACTCTTCTAAGATATTTTTATATTTTAAATATAAAAATGGATTATTTTCGATACAATGTTTTTTCATTAACAATACTTCTTCATTGGTTTTTGCTAAAATATTAACTAGTTGTTTCCTTGCAATATTTTCATCAAAATTTAGAAAAAAACCATTTTCCCCTTCTACAATATATTTATCTAAATCGCTCGTATTAGTTGTGATTACAGGTGTACCACAACTAATACTCTCAGAAGCTTTAGTTGGAAATCCAGCACTAGTATCTTTATTAACATCCCTGATTAAAACTGTAAAATCTGAATTAATAATCGAGCTTATTACTTCTTCATTTGGTTTCATACCGTGAAAAATTATATTTTCCTCTAACTTTTCAACATATAATTTTTGTTCAGGAATAGCTAGCATATAATCTTCTTTGGTAAAACCATATATATTAAATACAAACTTACATCCTTCCTTTTTCACTTCATATAATAATTTAATTGTAAGATCAATCCTATCTTTTAAAGTACGTAAATCTTTTACTTGTTGTCCTTTTCTAAAAGGCAATCCAGCATAAGTTAATATCTTTTTATCATGATAAATAGGTTCTAAACTAAATATGGAATAATCTATAGCAGAAAGAGGTGGAATAATAATTGTTTTACAACCATTTTTTTTATAATACTTTGATAAGTAGCTACTGATCGTAATTATCCCATCTGCTTTTTTATTTACATAGGCTTTTTGATAAGTATTGTCGGTCCACTTGACTATATTAAAAATTAAATTATTTGTTCTTACAGTAAGCCAATCAACACAATCTGATAATATTTTTATATTATTTATTTTACAATAGCGTATTAATTTCATATTAAATAATGAAATAGTCGGGCTACCATAAAAAATCACTAATTGTAATTTATCCTTTATCTGTTCAGTATTCAAAATATTAATAACTTTTTTAAATATTTTATTATATTTTATCCAATCAATATTTCTTTTAGGATAAGGAAGATTATAATAAGTAAAACCATCATACTCTCTCTGTGTATTCTTTAAGAGTTCAGAAGATCTTACTTTTTTATTCATTCCAATAAAAATCACTTCATAACCCAAATCCTTCAATATCTTGCCATTTGCATAAACTCTTTTTCCTGACGCATTACCAAAAGGAAATGAAAAATTACCAATATATAAAATATATTTTTTTTTATCCATTTTTTGTACCA
Organism: Bacilli bacterium; assembly: GCA_028685445.1. Lineage (GTDB taxonomy): Bacteria > Bacillota_I > Bacilli_A > RF39 > UBA660 > DUUS01. Next base: position 2,962 of record JAQUDY010000083.1, on the reverse strand, counting down.
CCCAAAAACTTTTTCGATTCTCTTAAATATCTTCTATTTCGAAATATAGCAGTAATACGAGCACCTATAGAGTAATAATTTAATCTACTAATAAGCCATTTAAAATCATGTTTTCCAAATTTATTTAATATAGCTTTATTAAATTGATTTTCCCTTTTTGCTTCATAAATTTTTATATCTTCTATCCTATTTAATTCCTCTGATATTTGTTGTATCTCTGGATTGATATCAAAAAATATTAATCCATTTTCTTCGTCTTTAAATCCATGACATTTGCATGTATTTATTTGACTTTCTCCTATATCTACCTCAAGTATGAAGGAGGTTTTATTATTTATGTTTTGCTTTAATCTAAAATTTCCTTTAATAGATGTACAATCATCAAATAAGCAATTTCCTAAACTATATGCTATTACAGAGTTATTAATTTTCTGAATTCCCTGGATAACATGAGGATGATGACCATAAATCAGAACATCTTTATTCTTAGATATTAATTCAGCTAACCTCGTATGTTCATAACTAGGATAATTTGTGTGCTCAGTACCCCAATGAAATGAAAGTATACTAAAAGCTTCATTATCCTTATCTACATTTAATTGTCGCATTATATTGTCATATGTAAGCGTGTTAATGCCTGTTTTATCGTTGTTTTTTAAATAACCAGTACCATTTGTACTATAACAACAAAATCCACTAAAACAAACTTTTTCTCCATTTATAACTTTTAACAAATGTTTAGAATTTGCACCAAACCATTCTATGCCACTATCATCAAGAATTTTTATTGTTTCTTCAAAACCATTTTTCCCAAAATCATAAATGTGATTATTAGCTAAAGATACTGCATTAATGTGCAAAAATTTTAATAACTCAACATTTTCAGTACATGATCTAAGATGCATGGACTTACAAATCCAAGATTTTTTTATTTCGGTCAAAGGGGTTTCCAGATTTGCAACAACATAGTCAAAATCCTTTAGATTTTCTGACATTACTTTTAATTTTTCTTTTACGTATGGGTTTTTTGTAATATCATATTTGCCAATTAATGCAATATCACCCAAAAATGCTATCCTCATACAATCTCCCCATTTACCTTATTAATTATCAACCTAAATTTCCCACTTTTTTCTCTTGGTATCTCATCTACATGCTCAATAGTTATCTTTGTTTTTCTACCAAACTTATGTAAAAATTCATTTTCTAATAACTCATCATATTCAGTTTTATATAAAGTTTTATCAACTTCTAGTTTAATAATTATTTCATCTATTTTATTTTGAATAGCTTGTGCTCTTATTAAAGCATTAGGCATATTTTTAAATAAATTCGCTACATTACCAGCATTTATTTTAGCGCCATCTGCCGTATATAAAAAATCTAATTTCCGTCCTTGAATTTCTTTAACAATAGGAGCTTGTATGCCACATGAACATAATTTATTTGTATTATCAAAATCCATACTATCACCAATCTTATAACGGATTAATGGTGTTCCATGAGTTGTAAAACTGGTTACCAAAATTTCATCATTATTTTCTTCAAAATGTTCAAATACACCCGAAGCCAACTCAATATGCAAAACCTGCTCTTTGCATTCTGTAACAAATGGCGCACCCTCGCTTGACGCATACTGATCGTAAACTTTACATTTAAAAACTCTCTCTAATAACTCACGTCCTGCTTTAGTTAAAGTTTCTGATGTAGGAAAAATTCCAACAGGAATAAATTCTAATTTTATATTATGCCGCTCAATATAACCAGCAATATCACACATTGACATAAAAAACCCATCTATGGCATCAGGTTTATATTTATTTAGACTCTCAACATAATATTTCATGTTTTCTTCTGTAATATGAAAAGAAGAATAAATCATTTGTTTACAAGCAGCATTATAACGCCAAAAACTTTTCTTTTCTTGATTAGGAGGAATAATATGTTTACCATTAAATGTTGCACGTTTCATTTGCCGGTGTTTAAAACCAACACGTGCTTTAAAATGATCTAACATAGCCATTCTTTTCATCATATCTTCTTTAGTATATAAAACTACTAAAGATTTACCTGTTGTACCTCCCGTATGCCCTTCTACAGCACCTTTTTTCGATATTGTTACAACATCATCAATGTTTTTTCTTAACATTTCTTTATCTACAATAGGTAATTTTTTTAAATCGTTAACTGTTTGAATTAAATTAATATCAATATTTTTATACAGATTTTCATAAAACCCACTGTTATTTACAGTATACTGAATAAAATTGATAAGTTCTTTCCTTTGGTATTCTAATTTTTGTTCTAAAGACCATGTATCAAAATCCTCCAAAAATTTTAGATATTCATAATAAGTTTTACCATAACGGTTTAAATTACGTTGATAACCTGAAATACTAACCATTAGGTTTTGAAAAACAATAGGAGATTTATCATATAATTTTTCAAAAAAACTCATTACAAATTCTCCTTATACCACTCAATCGCTTTTTCAATACCTAGTTCAAAACTCCAATCGGGCTGATAGCCAAGCAATTCTTTAGCTTTCGTAATATCCGCATTACTGTGTTTAATATCACCTTTACGTTCGAGCCCCCAAATAGGCTCAATATTTTTACCCAGCAGCTCACATAATTTATTATAAATATCTATTAAATAATCCCTGCCACCATAGGCAATATTGTAGGCTTGTCCTGCTGCTTCATGTGGTGCCTTACAGGCTTTCAAATTAGCTTCAACCACATTTTCAATATATGTAAAATCTCTTGACTGTTTGCCATCCCCATTTATGGTTGGCTGTTCATTATTTAATAACTGTTTAATAAATTTAGGTATAACCGCCGCATAGGCTCCGTTAGGGTCTTGCCTTCTACCAAACACATTAAAATATCTTAATCCGTAAGTGTCTAACTCATATAACTTAGTATAAAGCTTTCCGTACTCCTCGTCTACCATTTTTGTA
>JAQUDY010000082.1 GCA_028685445.1 Bacilli bacterium | reverse complement strand
ATATTCACTATTTTTTAAAACATATATGTTATAAGTTTCTGTTCTGTATCCAGTATCATATATATTATTTAAAAAATCAATCGTTCCAAATGCAAATGAAATTCCTAATGCTTCTATTATAATTATAATAAAACTTAATAAAGACATAACGATTTTTGTGAATTTATTTGTTTTAGTATTTAATTTATAACTAATTCCAAATATTATTAAACTAGAAATTATAAAAAGTCCAATTAAATATTTCAAAGGAAGCATTTCAAAATATAAAATTACACTAGCAGTAAAAACACTAATAACAATTAATATGAAAGATAATATTTTATTAAACATATTAGGCTTTTTTATTTGTTTCTTTGTTTTTTTCATAAATAATCACTTCCTTCCAATATTTTAACATATAAAAGTTTAAAAACCTTCACTTATGTAAAGCAAAGGTTAATGTTGACAAAATATCTTATTATCGTTTTTTACTATATAAATGAATTAATTTAACAATTATAGGAATTATTACTATAAAATAAATATATATAATATTATATCTAAAAATCACATTAAATATAGATATTATTAAGCCCAAGAAAACATATAAATAAAATATTGAATTAAGAGAATATTTATAAATAATAACAGAACCAAGTACATAAAAAACACTAACAATAACTAAAGTATATTTTATATACTTTAATACTTTTTCGTTATTTTCTATTTTTTTAACTTTGTTATTTTCAGACTCTAATATTTTATCTAAAGCTTTAAGATTAGTTTTATTTAAATATACATCAATTCCTACTTGCTCTTTAGGTAGAGTCATTCTTATATTTATATCATTTTTCAAATTATCAAACTCACTTATTAAACCAAGTTTTTCATTATTTGAAGATACTAACTCTTGGAGTTTACCACTAGATGGACCATGAAGAAAAAAATTATATTCATCACTTGTAGTAGGATACGGAATAATAAACCTAATGTATGTTTTTAATGCGCCTATATTTAAATTTTTAAATGCATAATTAACTTCCAAAACATCTTCATGAACAACAACAATATTAGTTATTACATACTCTAAAAGAAAAGCATTATTATCTCCTTCATAATGAATATTAATGGTTGAACCTAACTTATTTTTTATATTGGTATATAAATTTTTTTCAGTATTTTTAAGGTCTAATTTCTTTATTTCTATTTTTTCTTCTTTAGAAAAAACAGAAAAATCAATCTCATTAGAAGAATCTAAAGCATATACTTTAAGATTTTCTATACTATAACCATTATAAATAGATTTATTGTAAGACTTATTATCCCAAACCTCTTCAATAACTTTATGATTAATAGTTCTAGAAAAATCACTAGTATTTTTATCAAAAACAATAAGCTCTTTAACCCTTAAACCTCCAGCAATTTCTAATTCAGCATCTATTAAATGAGCATTTATTTTGGCATTTACCTTTAAAGGTATTAGTAAAACAATAAGTAATAATATTTTTTTCATGCAAATCTCCTAAATACAATAATATCATTTTTTAATTTGTCTTTCAATATTTGAAGATATTTAAGGTTTTTTGCTAATAAGAATTTTACTTAGAAGATAAAGCACTCCAAATGAAATATATACCTGGAAATATTAATAAAGTTTCTATATGAGTTAATATTTGAATTAAATAGTATCCTAAGTTATAGCCTATTGTAAATAAGTTTAAATACATAATAAAGAACATTAATGAGTAGCTTATTAAATTAATACCAATTATAATTTTTAATATTTTAAACATATTAATTATATGCAAGAAAAAAGTATTACTTTCTTAATAATACTTCCATAGTTCTTAACATTTGTGCTGTATAACCATATTCATTATCATACCAAGCAACTATTTTTAATAGTTTAGAATTTGCTTCTAATGTTTTAGTTGATAAACCATCTACTAAAACCCCACATGAATTTCCTATAATATCACTAGATACTATAGGATCTAGTGTTAGTTTTAATACTTCATTTGAATGATTTTTAATTAATTGATTTACTTCTTCTTTAGTAGTTTCTTTTTGTAAATTTAAAGTTAAGTCAAGACATGAACCATTTATAACAGGTACTCTAAATGATGTTCCATCTAACAGACCATTTACTTCTGGTATTATTAATCCTATTGAGCTAGCAGCTCCTGTTGATGTTGGAATAATATTTTGTGCTGCTGCTCTTCCTCTTCGAGATTTACTTCCTTTGCTATGGGTTCCATCCATTGTTACTTGATCATTTGTATATGCATGAATTGTTGTCATAAATCCTGATTCTATTTTGTAATTATCATTTATTATTTTTATAATTGGTGCTAGGGCATTTGTTGTGCAAGATGATGCACTTATTATTTTTTCTGTGCCATCTAACATTTCATGATTTACGCCATAGACTATTGTTTTTATATTTCCTTTTCCTGGCGCTGATAAAAGAACATGTTTTGCGCCTGCTTTTATATGTTCATAGGCTTTTTCTTCTTTTGTATAAGCTCCAGTGCATTCTAAAACACAATCTACTTCTAACTCTTTCCAAGGACAGTTAACAGCATCATTTACTATATATGTTTTAATTAATTCACCATCTACTATTAAGCCCTCCTCATTAAAGGTAATGCTCTCTTCATTGAATCTTCCATGAACTGTGTCATATTTTAATAAATAAGCCAACTCTTCTGGATTGCTTCTAGAGTTTATTGCTACTACTTTATATTCATCAGATCCAATTAGTTCTCTAAATGCTATTCTTCCTATTCTACCAAAGCCATTAATTACTATATTTTTTATTTTATCTTCCTTCAAAGTATGATCCTCCTATAAATTCTCTTAAAACATTTTCGTTGCTTATATAATTGCATGGGATTGGAAAAAACATTTGAAGAAAATCAATCATACGTCTTGCTTCATTATAGTATTTAGAATCTGGTGAAATACTATATAAAAGTGGTTCTCCATATACTCTTAAAACTCCTACTTCATATATAAATGCAGTATTTAATATAAGGTCAGCTTCATTAGTATGTGGAAAGACATATTTTACTTCTCCTTCTCTTACTTTATCCCATATTTCTAGAGTCTTTTCTGGTGAGTAACCTCTTGACCAGCTATCTCTAATCATTCGTCTTAGTAATCTTATATCAATTGTAGATAAATGGTTATGTCTATCTATACTAAGAGGTGTAAAAGGACTAATATATATTTTTAATTTTTCTTCTCGTTTTATATCTTTAGTTAATTCTTCATTTAAGCAGTGTAATCCTTCTATAAGTATTATGTCTGTTTCTTTTAGTTTTATTATTCTATTATTATATTCTTTAACTCCATTTATAAAGTTATAACTTGGGACACTTACTTCTTTTTTTGATAAAAGTTCATTTAACTGTCTATTAAATAGTTTTAAATCTATAGCGTTTAGACTTTCAAAATCAGGTTTTCCAGATGCATCTAGTGGTGTATCTACTCTATCTTTAAAATAATCATCTAGTCCTAAATAAATTGGATTAAGTCCAAAAGTTTCTAAATATAATGCTAGTTTTTTTGTACTTGTTGTTTTTCCAGATGATGATGGACCTCCTAGAAGAATAATCTTTTTATTAGATTCTTTAATTCTTGCAGCTGTATTATATATTTGGTTATCCATCATAATATCATTCTTTTTTATAAAGTCTTTTATTTTATTTTCTGATACTACTTTGTTTAAATCATTTACATACTTTACCCCTAGAGTTTTAATCCATTTATGATACATTCTAAAGCTAGAATATATTTTGTCTTGTGCAATATATTCTGGGATCTCTTCTTCATCATCAGTAGGAGTTGATAGTATTAAATCATTGTTTCCTAAAAATGTTATTTTATAATATTTTAATTTTCCAGTTGATGAAGGCATATTACTAAGAAAATAATTATGATAACCACCAAGTTCGTATAACGTAACAGTTTTATTGTTTAGATTACTTATATTACCGGCTTTTTCTATTTCCTTTGTTTTTGAATAATAATTATAAGCATCAGCTTTTGTAACAACTTTTTTAGTTATTTTTAAATCTGCATTAATAATTTTATTCATTTCTTGTTTAATATTATCAATATCTGTTTCTGTTATTTTTCTATTAGAAAGTATCTCAGTATATAATCCTTTATCAAGTGAATGAGAAAAGGATACCTCGCAATTTAAAACATTTTTTACTGCTACATAAAAAATAAACTTTATACCTGCTTGATATACTTTTATGTTGTACCTATCTAGTAACATTTTTTAATCACCCTTTACTCTATATAAATATAATATCAAAAAAATATGATTTTGTCATACTTTTATATGTATATTTTTAATACTTTTTATTTATGATAGTATTAGGTGATTAAATTTGATAATTCCAAGTGTTGTAGATAAAAACCATAATGGGGAAAAAATATATGACATTTATTCTAAACTTTTAACAAATAGAATTATTTTTATTAATGGTGAAATTAATGATAATTTAAGTAACCTTATTATAAGTGAATTATTATATTTAGATTCTCTTAATAAAGAGGATATTTATATTTATATAAATAGCCCAGGAGGCAGTGTTACAGCTGGTCTTGCTATTTATGATACGATAAATTATATTGATAGTGATGTTGCAACTGTCGCTACTGGGTTGTGTGCATCAATGGCCGCTATAATATTAGCCGCTGGAACCAAAGGAAAAAGACTATCTTTAAAAAATAGTGAAATTATGATTCACCAAATATTAGGTGGAACTAAAGGACAAGCCAGTGATATTAAAATTCAAGCAGAAAGAATTTTAATAATAAAAAAGAAACTAAATAAAATTTTAGCTTCTTTATGCAATAAAACTGAAAATAAAATAGATAAAGATACTGAGCGAGATTATTATATGAGTGCTGGTGATGCTCTTAAATATGGAATCATTGATAAAATTATTTAATTTTACTTTCTTGATGTTTACTAACTATGTCATTAATTTGCCTGAAATGATGATTAATACCAGAC
>JAQUDY010000001.1 GCA_028685445.1 Bacilli bacterium | reverse complement strand
GTTGTAGGTTATCGAAGAGGAGAGGTTAGAATATTAAGAGAAACACCTTATCTTTATAATGATTTTGCAACATACAGCAATAGTTGTGGACCAAATACTTGTGCTTTAAAGATTGATTTGCCAGTATTAAATGAAAATGGTGAAGATTTTGGAATCCATTTAAGTTATGTTTATAGCAAAAATATTAATTTTTCAATTAATGGTTTAACAAATGATTTAAAATACCACTTTAAAATAGAGTAAAATTATAAATAACAATAAATGGATAATCCTAGATTCATAAAACAAACTATAATCAAGATCATAATCTTTTAAGATACTCTTAATTTGAGTTTGAATACTGAAACCTCCAAAAGACATTAAAATGCCAGTAATTATTACCTGATGATTATAATTATTTATACTGGCAATTTCTTTAATTCCGTTTGTAATTTCAAAGATACCATTTAATATAGGATGATCAAAAGTTATTAAAGAAGATAAAGCAATAAATAATACAAGAGAACCTAAAACTAATAACAACGTATCTATTGTTTTAGAAATGGAATTTATTAAATTAAAATTTTGCGGCTTTAGATCTAAATAATTATTAAATTCGCATTTTTCTTTTCTGTTTATAAAGCCAATAATTAAATTAATAATAATATTTAAAATAATGATAAAACAAGAATCATAAGTACTTAAAAAAGGAGTAATGCTTAAAATTAGTACAGGATTATAAAGAAGAGACATAGATAAAATTTTAATTCCTTCTTCTTTATTTATAAGTTTGTGATCTAGTAAATCTTTAATATATTTAGCATTACTAGGGCAACCGCTTAAAAGACTCATAACAAAAACATATGAACCATATTTACTAACATTGAATATTCTTGAAAATAATGGTCCTATTAAGTTTGTTATAGTATTAATTAAATCAGTACTAATTATTAAATCACTTAATATCAAAATCGGAAATAAAGAAGGGAATATATTTGTGACCCATATATTAATAGCATCTATAATACCTTCTGTTATTATTGGTCTTTTATATATTATTAATATGATAAGTAAAATTATTGACACTTTTTTAAAAAACTTTATCATAATCCTCCCTGCATTTGCTATAATTTAAAAGAAAGGCGGTCTTCATGTTACATTATAAACTTTATGAAAAAATTAAAGAATATATTAAATATAATTTATTATTTTTAATTTTTTTATCAATACTTTTGATTTCTTTTAATATAGAAACTAATTACAGCATCTATAAACCAGGAGGAAGTATAAATGTAAGTAAAAGACTCCATAGTAATGAGGAATTTACAAAATCCTTAGGTTCTTTTAATATGGCATATGTAGGAATGGTTAAAGGAAAATTGCCATTTTATTTAATTGCAAAAATTCATCCTTCATGGGAATTAGTAAAAAACGAAAACATAACATATAATGATACGGAAACTATAAATGACTCTCTAAAAAGAGACCGTTTATATTATGAAGAATCAATAAGTAATGCGCGATATATTGCTTATCAAAAAAGTGAAGTTCCTTTTACTATTAAAAATAAAAAAAGCAGCATTATTTATGTTGATAATAAATGTACTGGGGATTTAAAAATTGGTGATGAGATATTATTTTATGATAATTTTGAGTATAGTGATATAAATGCCATGATAGAGTATATTAATTCAAAAAATGAAAATGATGAGATTCTGTTAACTATAAAACGTGATTCAAGAGAATTGGAAATTAAAACAAAAATATTTAAAGAAAAAGATAAACTTTTAATAGGGTTATCTGCTATTTCAATTTACGAACTTGAATCTGATATAAAAGTAACTATAGATTCAAAAACATCAGAAAGTGGACCTAGTGGAGGACTATTACTAAGTTTAGCTATCTATGACCTTTTAGTAAAAGAAGATATAACAAAAGGTAATAAAATAGTTGGAACAGGCACAATCGAACTAGATGGTTCAGTTGGTGAAATTGGAGGAATAAAATATAAATTAGCTGGGGCTGTAAAAGACAAAGCAGATCTATTTATAGTACCTAAAGAAAATTACAATGAAGCTATAGCTTTTGCGAAAGAAAAGAAATATGATATAATTATTAAAGGAGTTTCATCTTTTGAAGAGGCTTTAAATGTTCTTGAAAAAATGGAGGCAAAATAATGAAAAAAAACTATCTTTCATTTACAGATGCGAAAAAAGTTATTTTCCGTGATTTTTCTTTATTAGATAAAGATCTGTATATAAAAAGTGAATCAGAAAGAGGAACTTTTCAGATTATGCCAATATATTCTTTAGGCAATTTTAAAAAACATGATTTAGAAGGTTATAATACAGATCTAAAATCTTGTGGTAAAGAATTAATTATAGAAATAAATAATAATGATATCAAAAAATATGACTTTACTAATGTCGATATATTAGCTTATCAAAAATTAGAAAATGGAACTTATTATGAAGTAATAGAAAACTTTGAACCTAGAAATATCAAATTATTAGAATTAGAAGTATTAAAAAACAAAAAAAACTTATTCAAAAAAGATTACAATATCGTAGTATTACTACCTAGTAGCATTGATAATGAAAAATTATTTTTATCAGAAAGACATAGTGTAATAACTATAGGAGATAAGCTCTCTGAAAGAAGAAAAACTTTAAATAGAAGTAGATTAGGTTCTGATTTATATGTAAAAACAAATAATGAAGAAATTATAAATAATAATCAAGAATATTTAGTAGAACTTGAAGAAGAGTATAAAAACATTTTTCAAATAAAAAATAAAAAATATTTTTTTGTTAAAGAACTAACTGAAGAAGAAAAAAGTTTTTTAACTTCTACAGAAGTAAAAGTTTATAATAGCTTAATTAATAATAAGAATATTATAATGCTAGATTTAGAAAACAACTTAAATTATAACTATGATAATCCGCTTGAGTTAGATAGAAGATATCAAATTAAAATAGATGATCTTAATCAAATATATGAAGATCATACAGATTTTCTTAATAATATAGTTGAAGTCTATAATCAAGAAGGAACTAAGTTAGATAAAATAGATTTAGCAAATGTATTAAACCAAGATTATAAAACTAATAGATTTAAGGTGAGTTAAAATGTTAGAGCAAAGATGTAACTTCTACAGAGAAATAGAATTAGCCAATGTAATAATTGAAGATTTAATTGTAAGAAAGTTTACCGAAATTAAAAATAACAATGATAAAACAGTAGTTAAAAAATACTTAGCAGAGCTTGAAGAGTTAAAACTATTAAGTAATAATTTATTAGATAAAAAAATAAGAAGAAAAATATTTGATTTATCTAATATAGATTGGAATATGTAATGGAAAAAAAATATGAATTAAGCAGGGATGTTGCTACAGAAATATTTGAAACAACTATAGTTCCATATTTATTTGCAACAGCAAAACCAGTAGCTAATCCTAATTTTTTTATGGTAGGTGGTCAACCGGGATCCGGGAAAACCGCTTTAGTTTCTTATTCAAAAGAAATATTAAACAATAATTATATTTCAGTTGATGGAGATTTATTAAGACGTTTTCATCCGAGTTATGCAGAACTTTTTAAAAACTATGGAGCAGATGCTTCTAAATATACTCATTTAGATTGTGCCAGATGGTCAATTTGGGCTATTAGAAAAGCAAGAGAATTAAAATATAATGTAATATTAGAAAACACTTTAAGGGATAAAAATATTTTACAAACTATAGAGTTATTTCACCAAAACGGTTATGAGATTAAAGTAAAAGTTATGGTGGTCTCTGAGTTAGAAAGTGCGTTAGGGTTATTTCAAAGATATTTTGATGCACTATCACTGTCTAAATCTTCAGGTGTAGCGCCTAGATATAGTTCAAAAGCTCGTCATGACGAAACATGTAATAATTTACCTAATACTATCGAAGCAATTCAAAAACAGGGTTTAAGTAATCTTGAGTTTTACCGTAGAGGAACTGAAAGCATTGAAAAAATAGCTATACCTAAAAACATTAATTCTTTTAAAGATTTTTATCTAAAAAGTAAAGATTATCCTTTTACCATAGAAGAATTAAAATATATTAAAGAAGAATTATTTAGAATTCAAAATCTATTAAATAATCATATATCTAGCCGTGAATGTGTGGAAGACTTTAAATCTTTAGAAGAAGAAGTAAAAAATATAATTAAATAACCAATAAAAATTTATTGGTTATTATTTTTATGATATACTATTTATAGGTGTTTTATATGAAAAGAACAGATGTTGATTATAATGAATTAAGCCCAATGATGCAACAATACTATAATATTAAGGAAAAATATAAAGAAGAATTTTTGTTTTACCGAGTAGGCGATTTCTTTGAGTTGTTTTTTGAAGATGCTCTAAACGCTTCACGTGAGTTAGAATTAACTTTAACTGGAAAATCAGCTGGTCTAAAAGAACGGATTCCTATGGCTGGAGTTCCACATCATTCAGTAAAAGTTTATATTGAAAAATTAATTAATAAAGGCTATAAAGTAGCTATATGTGATCAAGTAGAAGATGCAAAGCATGCTAAAGGTATGGTTAAAAGAGAAGTTACTCAAGTTATTAGTAAAGGCACTATGGTAGATTTAGAATTTTTAGATTCCTCAGACTTTAACTATTTAGGAAGTATTATTGATTATGATTACGCTTATCTTTTAACATATGCTGATATTTCAACGGGAAACATTTATAGTGAGTTAATAAATCATGATAAAGACGAACTATTAAATAGAGTAGTAAATTTAAATTTAAAAGAGATTATCTTAGAATCCAATTTTAATTTAGAAATTTTAAATATATTTAAAAATAATTATTATATTAATATTACAATTAATGATAAATTATATACAGAAGAAATAAGTTTAATAAATAAATCTACTCCAGATGTTGTAAAAAAAGGAATAAGACATTTATTTTATTATTTAGTCTCGACTCAATTAAAAGAAGTGATGCATTTCAGTGAGATTATTATTAAAAATAATAAGAATTACTTAAAAATGGATAGCCATACTATCAGAAATTTAGAGCTTTTTGAGACTTTAAGATTAAAAGAAAGACAATATAGTTTAATTTGGTTAATAGATAAATGCAAAACTTCAATGGGATCAAGAACATTAAAAGATTTTTTAATGAACCCTTTAAAAACAAAAGAAGAAATAGAAAAAAGATTAGATTATATAGAGATATTTAACAACGAATTTATTTTGAGATCAGAGTTACAAGAATTATTATTTGAAATATACGATTTAGAGAGATTGTGTGGGAAAGTAGTTACTGGTTCACTTAATGCAAGGGATGTATTACAAATTAAGAAATCATTAAAAGTTCTTCCTAATATTAAAAAAATTATAAATAAATTAAACTTAAACTTAGAAATAAAGACACATGATGAGCTATATAATTTATTAGAAAAAGGAATACATGAAGATCCACCTATAACTATAAAAGAAGGCTATATTATAAAAGATGGATATAATAAAGAATTAGATGAATTAAAAAAGATTAGGCGTGGAGGAAAAGACTTTATTTCTTCTTTAGAAAAAGAAGAAAAAGAAAAAACAGGTATTCAAAATTTGAAAGTTGGTTTTAATAAAGTTTTTGGATACTATATAGAAGTAACAAAAAGCAACATAGATAAAGTAAAACCAGAATATGGCTGGGAAAGAAGACAAACGCTTACTTCAGCAGAAAGATATATAACGCCTAAGTTGAAAGAAAAAGAAGCTTTAGTATTAAATGCTGAAGAAAAAATTGTTGAATTAGAATATGATTTATTTATAAAAATAAAAAACATCTTAAAAGATAATATAATTTTAATTAAAGAAACAGCTAGTATAATAGGATATTTAGATGCTATTGTATCATTATCAGTTGTAAGTGAAAGTCATAAATTTATTAGGCCAACATTTAATGATAAAAATATTGTAGATATTCAGAATGGTTTTCATCCTGTAGTATCAATTGTTGGAGATACAGAATATGTTAAAAATCACTGCGTAATTAATAATGATATTAGTACACTTTTAATAACAGGACCTAATATGAGCGGTAAAAGTACTTATATGAGACAACTTGCTATTATAATCATTTTAGCCCAAATTGGATCTTTTGTTCCAGCGGATCAAGCTAACTTGCCAATTTTTGATCAAATCTTCACTAGAATAGGAGCATCAGATGATTTAGTAAGTGGGGAATCTACATTTATGGTTGAAATGTTAGAAGCGCGTAATGCTGTTGTAAATGCTACTAAGGATAGTTTAATTTTATTTGATGAATTAGGACGAGGAACTGCAACATATGATGGAATGAGTATTGCTGAAGCTATTTTAGAGTATATAAATAAAAATATAAGATGTAAAACTTTATTTAGCACCCATTACCATGAATTAACAGACTTGAGTAATAGATTGCCTAATATTAAAAACATACATGTTAGCGCAACAGAAGAAAATGGAAAACTTACTTTTTTACATAAAATAAAAGAAGGTGCAATAGATAAAAGTTATGGTGTTCATGTAGCATCACTTGCGAAAATGCCAAAAGAAATAATCAATAGAGCTACTGAAATTTTAAATTCATATGAAAATAAACCTAAAAAAGTTAAACAAGAAGAACAAATTTCATTTATGCTTCCTTCAAATGATGAAATTAAAGTGATGTTAAAAACAATTGACCCGCTTAATATTACCCCAATTGAAGCATTAAGTATATTAAATAAATTAAAAGAAATGACAAAAGAATAATTAGCTTATGAATATAACTGGATTTAAATCTTGCAAAATTTGAAACTGGAATCTCTTGCAAGACTAAATTCTACTATTATTACTTAAACTGGAATTTACTTTAGCAAATTAATAGAATAATTTTTATAATAAAATTAAAAAAAGGTATTGACATAAATATAACTTTTTGATAATATTAAATCAGCCAAAGAAATGATTCGTTATTTCTCTGGCTACTGAGCCAAACATGATTCGTTATGTTTGGCTCATTTTTTTTGTTTTTACGATATTTAATAGAATAATATCTATTCATTTGATATAATAAAAAAAGGTGAATGATATGTCTATTAATAGAAGTGAACTTAGAGAAAAAATAATGACAATTATATATCAAATATCTTTATATAAAAGTAATGGTCTTGAATATAACGTTGATAATGTAATTAGTGAAAACATTGCAATTGATAATGAATTTGTTAAAGATATGGTTTATGGAATAGTGACCTATTTTGACGATTTGGGTATTATTGCTAATAGATACTTAGAAAAGTGGACTGTTGATCGATTAGATAACACAGGTGCTGCAATTTTAAGAATGGCTATTTATGAAATTAAATATTCTGACACTCCGCCAGTAGTTGTTATAAATGAAGCAATTGAACTAGCTAAAAAATATAGTGATGAATCAGTTCGTAAAATGATTAATGCAGTATTAGATAAGGTGATAAACGAATAATGGAAAAAAAATATATAACTGTAACAACATTAAATAAATACTTAAAAAATAAATTTGATACAGACCCACACATTCAAAAAGTTTCTTTAAAAGGCGAGATATCAAATTTTAAAGGGCATACTAGAGGACATCTATATTTTACTTTAAAAGATGAATCAAGTAGGATTAGTGCTGTAATGTTTAAGTTTAATGCAGATAAATTATCTTTTATTCCTGAGGATGGAATGACGGTTTTAGTAGAAGGAAGAATTAGCATTTATGAAGCAACAGGTGCATACCAAATATATATTGAAGATATGGAAGAAGATGGTTTAGGAAATTTATATTTAAAATATGAAGCGTTGAAAAAAGAGCTTTCAGAAAAAGGTTTGTTTGCCAAAGAGCACAAAAAAGAATTACCTAGATATCCAGAAAAGATAGGTATTATCACAGCCCCGACTGGAGCAGCAATAAAAGATATACTTAGCACTATTAAGAGAAGATTTCCCATCTGCGAAACGTTTATTTTTCCTTGTTTAGTCCAAGGTGAGCTTGCAAAAGAAGATATCGCAAAGCAAATAGAAGAAGCTAATAATCATGACTTAGACTTATTAATAGTAGGCCGTGGTGGTGGGTCTATAGAAGATTTATGGGCATTTAATGAAGAAGTGGTAGCATATGCTATTTATAACTCTAGAATACCTATAATAAGTGCTGTTGGTCACGAGATTGATTTTACCATAGCAGACTTTGTTGCAGATTTAAGAGCACCTACCCCAACTGGAGCCGCTGAAATAGCTGTTCCAAATATTGCTGATTTAAATATTTTGATTAGCCAATATAAAATTAGAACTACAAACTTAATAAATCATTATTTAAAAGTTAATCACGATAAATTAATTAATTTAAAAGAGAGTTATGTAATAAAAAATCCTCTCGCTATTTATGAACAAAAAGAAGAAAAATTAAGTAATTTAGTAACTAAAATAAACAACATAATTAGTAATAAGTTGGAATTCAAGCTTAGTTATTTTAATAATATTAAGCAAAATCATTTTTTAAAAAATCCTGATAATTTATTTATAAATCATCAAAATAAATATCACGTTTTTTTAAACAAGTTAGAATTATTAAACCCAATTACGATTTTAAATAAAGGATATAGTATTGTTAAATTAAAAGAAACAGTAATTAAAAATGTAGATAGTATTAAAATAGGAGATACAATTAATATAATGTTGTCTGAAGGAAACTTAGATGCGAAAATAGAGAAAGTAGAGAAAGTAGGAAAATAATGGAAAAAAAGAAATTTGAAGAATTAATGATGGATCTAGAAAAAATAGTAAAAGATCTTGAAGCAGGAGATATTGATTTAGAAGAATCTATTGAAAAATATACTGAAGCGATGAAATTAGTTAAAGTTTGTGGAGATAAATTAAATAATGCATTAGAATCAGTAAATAAAATAAGAACAGATAGCGGAGATTTCACTGACTTTAAGACAAATGATAGCCAATAATTGGCTATTTTTTTTATGTTAAATTAGCCAAACTAATATTAGGTGATAGTGTGAAAAAATATATATTATTTTTAATTTTATTAATACCATTTAATGTTTTAGCCTATTCTAATTATATAATTCCTAGTGGTAAAACTTTAGGAATTGAGATAAAAAATGATGGAATTATTATTATTGGGTTTTATAAAGTTCAAAACAGGTTTAATAAAAATAATCTAAAAGTTGGAGATAGTATTATTAAAGTTAATAATAACTATGTAAATAGCATTGAAGAATTGGTCTCTAGTATAGAAGATAACGTAATAAATAATAGAGTCCATTTGACTATTAAAAGAAATAATAAAGTTCATGAGATAACATTTGAGCTAATGTTTATGGATAATATGTATAAAACGGGCCTATATGTTAAAGATAGTGTTACGGGAATTGGTACTTTAACATATATAGATCCAGAAACTAGAATCTATGGAGCATTAGGACATGAAATTATAGAAAGCAATACAGGTAAATTAATTGAGGTAAAAACCGGAAAAATCTTTAAAAGCTCAGTTACTAAAATAGATAGAAGCAATATAGGAGTAGCCGGAACAAAAAATGCGAAATTTTACTCAAATACAATATATGGAAGTGTCACTAAAAATACTAATAAAGGGATATATGGTATATATACAGATGAGATAGATTCGTTTGAAACGTTAGAAGTAGGCTTACCTAAAAATTTAAAAATTGGTCCTGCATATATATATACAGTTTTAGATAAAGAAGAAGTAAATGCATATGAAATTTATATAAATAAAATAGAAGAAGTAAATGATAAAAAAAACATTCACTTTAAAATAATTAGTGATGAATTAATAAAGAAAGCTGGTGGAATAGTACAAGGAATGAGTGGAAGCCCTATAATTCAGGATAATAAAATTTATGGAGCAGTAACTCATGTTATATTAGATAATCCAACAACAGGTTATGGTATATTTATCACAACCATGTTAAAGGAAGGTGAAAGATAAAAGTTTAAAACTTTCTCTTTTTTTTTACGAGTTATAGTGATATAATCAATTCAGAAATAAATAAAAGAAGTAAGAGAAGTGAATAAAAATGATAGGTATATATAATTATACAGTAATATTAACGTATTTAAGTGTTTGCTCAGCTATTGCTGGGATAGGACTGGCTTTTAGCGGACATTCTTTTTTGGCTTTAATTTGTCTTATGACTTCCGGATTACTTGATATGTTTGATGGAAAAGTTGCAAGAAGGAAAAAAAGAGATAGAAATGAAATAAACTATGGAATTCAAATAGACTCACTAGCAGATGTTATTGCTTTTGGAGTTTTACCAGTAGCAATTGGGTATTCTATAGGGATGCAATCATGGTATTACTTACCAATATATTTTATATTTTCTTTAGGAGCGTTAATTAGATTAGCACATTTTAATGTAAATGAAGAAGAAATATCAAAAACGAAAGCTGGTAGAAGTACTTCTTTTGTAGGATTACCAACTACAAGCGTAGCGTTGATCTTACCAGTAGTTTATATGTTAAAAACATGGACAGAAAATAGCTTTCAATATATATACGCAGCAGCATTATTAATTATCGGATTTTTATTCGTATTTAAAGCAAACTTTATAAAAAAGCCAGATAATAAAAAAATGATTATGTTTATTATTGTTGGAGTTTTAGAAGTAGCTTTAATATTAGGAATAAAAGCATGGCTACGTTAAAAGTAAAAAATCGTAAATCAAATGAAATTGTTGAAATAAAGGAGGATAAAACCACTTTATTTTTATATAACACTATACTTGGACGGATTATTTTAAAACTATTTATTTTAAGTTTTTTAAGTAAAATTATTGGTTTATTTCTAGATAGTAAATTATCAAAAGTGCTTATTAATCCTTTTATAAAAAAACATAACATTGATTTAAATGATTATGAAAAAGAGTATAAAAATTTTAATGAGTTCTTTTCAAGAAAAATAACTCCAAAAGCTAGAAAAATAAATATAAATAAAAAAAGTTTAATTAGCCCATGTGATGCTAAATTAACAGTGTATCAAATAAATGAAAATAGTGATTTTTTGATTAAAGGTTCTTATTATAAATTAGAGGATTTAATAGAAAGTAGTTTAGCTAATAGTTATATTAATGGTCAAATATTGATATTTAGACTATGTGTAGATGATTATCATAGATATTCATATATTGATAATGGATATAAATCTAAAAATACATTTATAAAAGGGGTGTTACATGCAGTAAGACCTATAGCTTTAAGTAAATATAATATTTATAAAAAAAACTCTAGAGAATGGAGCATATTACATACCGAAAACTTTGGTGATGTAATAAGTATAGAAGTAGGGGCACTATTGGTAGGTAAAATTGTAAATCATCATGAAAACCATAAATTTAAAAAAGGTGAAGAAAAAGGATATTTTAAATTTGGAGGGTCTACTATTTGCTTAGTATTTAAAGAGAATACAGTAAAGATAGATAAAGACATATTAGATAATTCCTTGAATAATATTGAAACTATTGTTAAATTAGGAGAAATAATCGGTAAAAAAAATTAGCTGTTTTTAGCTAATTTTTTAAATATGTTAAACTTACTAAAGAAATAAAAACTAATAAATGAAAGAACCAGAGCTCCAAAAACATCGTATAATACATGTTGCTTAACAAATAATGTTGATAATACAATTAATATATTAATACCAATAAAAATTGATTTAGTTTCTAATTTCATATTTTTAGTTTTTAAAAAGCTAAAAATCATAATAAAACATATAATACAATGTCCAGAAGGAAAGCAATTAACAGGTGTATCACTTTTAAAAGTGATATATACTATTAAAGATGTTAAACTATTAAAAGAATCAACTACGGGCCTATCTACCATAGTAGGATATATAATAAATATTAAATGCATTATTACGAGAGAAATAATAAGTGCAGAGATACTTTTAAAATATGTGTTAAAATCCTTTTTATAAAGATAAAATAAGCTAGTTAATTCAAAAGGGTACCATATCATATAAAAATAAATAAATGATGGTAAAAAGGGTATATAATTATCTAAAGGAGAACTAATAAGATTGTATTTAGTAATAAACAATTTAATAAAAAAATAAATAAACGCATTAAATAAAAAAATGCTTCCTGTTGATAATAAAAAAAATTTATCTTTATATATACTTCTCATAAATTAATTATAGCAAAGTAATTTTACAATTGCTACTTGCTATTTAAATAAATATTTGCTAAAATAAATCTACGTTATGGCGGTATTGGTGAAGTGGTTAACACGCTGGATTGTGGCTCCAGTACACGTGGGTTCGATTCCCACATATCGCCCCATATTTGAATCTGTCCAAACTTTAAGTAAAAGTTTGGTTAATAATCGGTCAACTTATAAATAAGTTGATTTTTTAATGGTTAAAAATCACAGAAAGGATCAGATATGGCAAAAATAATTAAGAAAAAGATAACGATAGATGAAGATATTAAAAAAAAGATAAAACTAATATGTGATTTTGCTAAAGTAAAACCTAAGTTTATAAACGGTAATATTGTAAGAATAGACAAAACAAACTTAATGTATTTTGAACCTCATAAAGTAGTAATAAATGGTATCAATTTTTTAATATTTGCAAACAATAAAGAAATCTTTATAGAAAACTTAAACCAAAGTCTCAAGTTAAACGAACTTGAAGAATACTTAAAAAGTCTTTAAACCTTGACTTTCACGCAAAAACTGTTAATATAAATAACTAATAAATCAGTCCAGTAGTTTCAAAAACCAAAGGAGAGATTTTATGAAAAAGAAAAACAAGTTATTAAATTATTCAGTTTGTATATTTGGGAGCAAAAGGTATTAGACTTTACTAGTATCTTTCGCTCCTTTTTTCTTGGTAAAAAGGAGGATGAAAATGGAAGAAAAAATATTTTGTGGAATCTATATGAGAGTATCAACAGAAGATCAAGCAAGAGAAGGTTTCAGTTTAGAAGAACAAAAAATAAGATTAGAAGCATATTGTACATTTAATAACTATAAGATAATAGATTACTATACAGATGCTGGAATTAGTGCTAAAGGTGGAAATCATAGACCAGAGTATGAAAGAATGCTACAAGATGGTAAAGACGGCAAAATCAATATGATTATAGCCCTAAAGCTAGACAGAATTACAAGAAGCATTAGAGACTGGGAAGTCTTAATGGACTACTCTGACCAATACAATGTGGCTTTAGCGTTTGTAAATGACCAAATAGATACAACTAATGCGAATGGAAAAATGGTATCAAGAATAATGATGAGTGTATCTCAAAATGAGATTGAAAGAACATCAGAACGAACAGTTATTGGACTTGAAGGAGCAGTTAAACAAGGACATATGCCAGGCAGAACTCCCCTTGGCTTTAAAAGAGATAATAAAAAGCTAGTACCCGATCCAATAACAAGAAAAATAATAGAAAAAATATTTAATTTATATTATGAAGGTAATTCATATTCAACTATTGCTAATATATTTAATAAAGAAAAAGTTAATAATCAAACTAACTGGGGAGATTCATCAATTTTCTCTATTTTATCTAATGAGATTTATAAGGGAGATTATGTTTTAGGAAAGACAGTTAATAATCCAAGATACTTTGAGAATGTAGTCGAAGCTATTATTCCAAAAGACATTTGGGATGAGTGTCAGATTCAAAAAAGAAAAAATCAAAAAAACTATAAAAGAGTTTTAAATTATATATTTTTACAAAAATTAAAATGTCCAAAATGTGGAAAAGTTTTAGCTGGATCTGCAACTTATAAAAGAAGTAATGATACACATTATTACTATTACAGGTGCAGAGATTGTGATTTAAATATTAAAGAAAATAATTTAGAGTATTCTATGAGAAATATTCTAAACGATATTTTTGAATTTGATTCAGTAGTTAATGAATTCTTTTTACCAATTAGTAAATCAAACTTTAATGATAATTTAGAAAGCTTAGATAAAGAAATTGAAAAACTTGAAACCAAAAAAGAAAGAATTAGAAAAGCATATATCAGTTCCCTTTTTACTGAAGAGGAATATAAATTAGAATATGAAATAATAGAACTTAAAATAAAAGAAGTTAAAAAAACTATTCTTAAAAATAAAAGCATCAATGATTTAAATTTAAATTTAGAAGATGTTTTAGTTAAAAGAGATATAGACTTTTTAAATCAAATAAAGTTCGACTTGTTATTTTACGGAATTAAAACAAATTGTGATATGTTAAGTAGAGAAGAAAAATATAAACTTATTATGAGATATGTAGATAATATTGAAATTGAAAGAAAATTATCCACTTGGGAAATTAAACAAGTAAACTTTAGACCAACCTTCTGGACTGAATTTAATAAGTTATTTGAACAAGGATATATTGATAAAAAGATAGAAGCTTTAATAAATGGAAAAAGTAAAATAATTAGATGTAGTGAATATTTACCAATTGAGATTATTGAAAAACAGATTAATAAACTTAATAAACATTATAATGTCGAATTATATAATGGAATATTTAATAGTTTAACAAATGAATTAAAAGGATTAAAACTTGATGACGATGATTTAATAGTAAGAATGATTTTAAATCAAAAAGAAGATTTCAAAAAACATGAAATTCCAGTAAATTTAATAATCTCAAAAGACGGACCTAGTGCCACTTTCTTAACTGAAGACATATTTATAAGATGGGGTTTATATAATACAAAAAATCACCAAAATTAAACATCATAAAACACCTAAAACTCTCTTATATATTTTAAGAGCATAAGAGAACCGCCGCATATTTTATGATTTTCCCGTAGTTACGGGCTAAATCGTGCGGCATTTATGATTACGCACTTGCGAAATCGATCCTAAAGAGTGTGACTAAAACAACATAGCTTTCAATTAAACACTGTATATAAAGCAAATAAACGTGTGTAGCAGTTAGGACTATATTAGGGCGATATCTAAAAACCTTAGGTCTAAATTAATCCTAAACAAAAAAGGAAGAAAGGAGGAAAAATTATGGCAAATCCGCATATTTCTATAACTGATGAGTTAGATAATAAAGTTAAAACATATGCAGAAGAACATAATTTAAGATATTCTCATGCGGTAAGTAAATTATTAGAAAAAGCATTAAAAGAAATTGAAATGGACAAAAAATTTGATTCAATTATTAGACTTTTAAGAAAGACAAATTTCAATACGAAATATAATGCAGAGTTATTTGAGCAATTATATTCTGATCTTGGACTTGAATTATCATCCAACCCTAAAACAAACGAATATATTAAAAAATTTAAAAACAAATATAAAAAAGATTACTATAATGATTAATATAAAAACCGAATCATGTTATAATATTTATGGGTGATAAAATGGATCATTTAAATGAATTTATAGAAAACATAACTCCACGGACTTATTTTTTAACTAAATCAATGGAAGTTTCTAAAATAAATTCATCTGGAACATTATGGTATTTAAAAAAATTTTTAGTTTTATATGATGCCATATTTTTATCGAAAACAGTAAGAAATCATGGAGCTATGAAGCAAATACAAAGAAACTTTGAAACTTATATAGATTCCCTACCTAAATCTCAACAAAAAGAAGCTGAAAATTTCTTTTTTCCCGCTAACATTGATATCAGAAAAAACTATAAAACATATATGGACTTTGCCGGACCAATAGAGATAAATTATTATGCAAATCTTGAAAGATATATGTCCTTAGTCGATAAATATTATTTTGTTTATTTAATGAATGTAGGCGGACAAAGTGGAGTAAATGCTTTTTTACGAGATAAAATATATAATTCCGAATTTGAAGTTAAAAATTTAACTAGCCTTATATTAGAATATAAAAAAGCTCATCCAGAAGAACAATATGAGGTAAATCAAATAATTAACGATTATCATGCAACATTAAGAAATGAAAGACAAATTTTGTTCTATTTTGGATTTGTTCATTCTAGAACTACTGGAGCTGGAAATGATAAGGAATTTGCGAGTTTAACTCCTATAGGAGAATTAGCAATAGAATCAAACTCAAAAGAATTTGCTTTAATATGGGAACATCAAAAGTTAAAAATGATTTCTCAACCAATAACTGTTGAATTTCCTGCTGTTAAAAATTGTCTTTCTTGCGATCATGATAAATTCAATATTAACTTTAGTCCTTATTTAACTATTTTAAAGTGTATGAATCAAAATGATGGTTTAAGCCCTAGGTTTTATGATTTAATATTGTCTAGAACAAATAATTATAATAGCGAAATTGTAATCAATAATTACGATTTATTTAATAAGAATCTTGAAAAGGTTAAAGACAAATTAACTCAAGACGGAGTTAGAAGAGATTTGTCTGCCGAAGATTTTGAAAAAGAAATGAAAAAATATATGTTAGGAATAAGAAGTGATTTTCCAAAAGATTTTGGTGATAATTATTTAGGCTGTATAAAGATTGGACCACACAACAGTTGGGAAGTAACCGATAGAGAAAAATTAAATGAAATGGTTAATTTATATAATGAAATAGAAAATTACAAATTAAGAAAATTTCATACTATTTTCTTGAACAGCGAGACTGAACTTAAGCAAAAATATCTTTCTACAGCACAAAACATTAATTATCAAATTAATAATAAAATCAAAATTAATTGGGATTTGTATAACATTAGCAAAGACAAAATTATTATGCTATCTTTAATTATTAATGATTATATTCTTTATAATAATTTTAAAATTAACGAATTGGATCACAATAAGTTAACAGAATATTCTAGAAAACATTTTCCTAATGTTTTAAAAAGTATAAACTTGACAAACAAAATTAATGTTTTTAATATAATAAAAATAGTTGCAGAGCATATTGAAAATCGCAATTTATCTGAAATAAATTATGATACTGAATATTCTCTTGAATTTGATTATGTAAACAAGTATAGTAATTTAAATTCCGATGATTTATGGAATAAAATATTAGATGTTTCTGTTGAGAACGTAATACCTAAACTTGATAGGACCAGAGATAGTAGAATAATTGCATTATTAAATTCTTATTATATAATTAATTTTTCAGATAAAAACCATTTTATTCCGTGTGAATGTTGTGGAGAAGTAACCTTTATTAAAAACAATGATGAACCGTATGTTGAATTTCATCATTTAATCCCTTTTAATATTGCAGACGGTCCTGATCATTATGAAAATATTTTTGCAGTTTGTCCGATGTGTCACCGAAAAATTCACGCAATAAAAGACTCATTTAAAAGAAGTTTATATGAAAACTTCAATCTCAACAATCATTTAAAAAAGAATATTTTTAAACGCTTGAAAAGTTTGTTTGATAGCAAAATATTAAAATCGTATCAACTTGAATATGCATTATCTGAATACATTATAACCGAAGATGAATATGAAAATTTTTTCAACTAAAGAAAAGGAGGAAATAAATGAAAAACAAAATAAAAGATTATACAGAAATAATTCATAATGAAGATGCTATTAAATTCATGAAAAAATTACCAAACAATTCAATAGATTTAACAGTTACTAGTCCTCCTTATGATGATTTAAGAGACTATGAAAATAAATTAGAGTGGAACCACCTTATATTCAGAAGAATTGCTCGCGAGCTATACAGAATCACTAAAAATGGTGGTGTTATTGTTTGGGTTATTGGAGACAAAACAAATAAAGGCAATAAATCCTTAACCAGTTTTAAACAAGCATTATATTTCCAAGAAGTGGGTTTTAACATATACGATGTTATAATTTATGAAAAATCTGGATCTGCACCGCCTCATCCTAGAAGATATTTTAACTCATTTGAATATATGTTTGTTATTACAAAAGGAAGGCCTAAAACAGTTAATTTACTACAAGATAAAAAGAATTCTTGTGCCGGGATGACAACATTTAGTGAAATAACAAGAAGAGAGCGAGATGGCTCTTTAACTCGAAAAGAAAAAAAAGTTATTAATGAATATGGAATAAGAACAAATATATGGAAATATAATAATGGAAAAGGATTTTCTACTAAAGATGAAATCGCCTATAAGCATCCAGCAATTTTTCCCGAAAAATTAGTTGAAGATCATATTAAGTCTTGGTCTAACCCAGGCGATATTGTTTTTGACCCTTTTGGAGGAAGTGGTACCACAGCTAAAGTTAGTATTCAATTAAATCGAAACTGGATATATGTTGAAAAAGTTGATAAATATTGCAAAATTGCTCAGAAAAGAATAGACAATCTAAAGAGGGAAAAAGATGTATAAAACAATAATTATAAAAAATTCAATTAATACATGTATGAAAGAGCTAGAAAAAATAGACAAAAAACTTATGTCAGACGGCAATCTTTTTTTCATTGTTAAGACTGAATATAAAAACGGAACTGTGTCAAAAGATTTTTTTGATTTGATATCATATTCGATCTCCTTAAACTTTAATTATATTAATACTATCGTTGTTCCGGACAATACATCAAAATTGGATAATGTTTTATATTGCGTTTGGTTTTCCAAATCAAAAAAAGATTATTATTTTAACAAGGACCCAATTAGAGAAAAGTCAATATGGAAAAATGTTGAATGGGGGAAAAGGAAGAAAAACTATAATTCCAAAGGAAAAGACCCGGGAAATGTTTGGATACCTACTTTAGACAACGGAAAAGGTGTAATTACTAAACACATTGAATTATCTATAAAAGAAATATTTGATAGATTGCTGGCATCAACTTTAACTGATAACGACAAATATTTAATAATTAATGACTCTAAAATTAAATATAATTTTAAAAATTTTGAAGGAACAATTAAAATAGATGAAGCTTCTTATGGGGATATTTGTTTTGGAAAATATGAAAACAAAAAAAAGAAAAATATAGAAACACCAACAGGAACCGTGGTTTTTAATAGTTCAGAAAATATGGATTATATAAAAGAAGAAACTGTAGATTTAATTGTTACATCCCCACCTTATTGGGATTTAAAAGATTATTATAAAAAAAATCAAATTGGTCATGAATCATATGAGATTTATAGTGATAGAATGATGACAGTTTGGAAAGAGTGTTATCAAAAATTAAAAAAAACAGGTAGTCTGTGGATAAATATAAATATTAGGGTTAGAAATGGAAACCCAATCTTACTCCCGAAGTTATTTATTGACCAATGTAAAAATATAGGTTTTATGTATAGAGGAATATTAATATGGCATAAATCTTCTGGCATTCCAACTCACAAAAAAAATTTAAAAGACCATCATGAGTATATTTTAATTTTCACTAAAACAAGCTCAACTAAAATTAATGCTGAACTATTATCTAAGTATAACGATTACAAAAAGGCAGAAATTGGAGGTAAGCTTTTCTGGAATATAAACAGAAGAGCTGGAAGTATTGGAAAAAAAACAATTCATCCCGCAATCTTTCCTGTAGAGTTAATAAATAGAATTGTTTCTATTTCGACAAAAGAAAATGAAGTTATTGTTGACCCGTTTTTGGGCAGTGGGACTAGTATGATTGCTTCCATAAATAATGGAAGAAGATTTATTGGTTATGAGTTTAATGAAGGTTTTAAAGATCTTATGGAAGATAGATTTAAAAAAGAAATATTAAATTATAATACCAATACAAACATTAAATATTTTTTTAAAAAATAAATAGTATAATAATTTATTCTAATATTAATTAAAACACATTTTAATAGCGAGGAGATAACTATGAACGTAATGGCTGTAACTAAAGAAGATGTTAGGGACATTTTTGCCAATGACTTAAATATATTTTTAAGCCAATTGCAAATTGAGACAAACGGCAAAAACGAGATGGAAAAATTAAGACAAATTTCTTTTTTGATTGATGAATTGCTGAAATGTAAAGACTTAAAAAAACAATTTGAAAATATAATTCAAGACAAATCAGAATCAAAAATTAAAATTCAATTTTTAAGTGCTGTTAGAAATATTCTGGCTCATTTTCCCATTTATAATAAATGGGAGGAAATATACTTAAATGAACAAATTGTACAATGGAATAGAAAATCAGATGGAGAAATAAAAAAGTTTTTTTCCGAAGAAAACATAGGTAAAGAATTTTCTTATATAGTCTATGTGAAAAGACCTTTTATTACTCCTGAAAATAAATTTATAATTAAAATTAAAATTCCATCAATTCAGGAGGGATTCTTTTTACAAGATGTTATTAGTATAAAAGATTTTAAATTAACGCTTTATTTAATAGATCATCTTTTAGAAAGCATAGGCATTGAGACTCAAAGCACTAGAGGATATTCTATATAAGAATTAATCTTCAAAGCATTATTTTATTTTTCCAAAATATGTTATAATAAGTTTATATAAGTAACCGAAACAGAAATCATATACGGCAGATTTTTGAAATAACCTTAAATTTTGCCCCATTAAGAACATTACTACTCATAAGAGTAGATCAAAATAAACCTCACAAGTTCAGAAAGGACTGGTGAGGTTTTATAATACCAAAAACTATTAAAGGTAACATACGAATAGCTAAGTTAAAGACTTAAGTAGAAAAGTATATTCCTTTTAGTAAATATCAGGCTTTCAAACTTTATTTAATATAGTAAAAAAGACATTAATTAAAGTGGCGATAGTATTTTTGTCACCTTTTGGATTTGTAGAAGGACAGAAAGCAAGTTATTTCCTTTTACTACTTTTTGTGTTATAATTTAGTAGTGAAGGGAAATGAAGAAATGAATAATGAAGAACAAATTTTAAACTTAGCTAAAGATAATAATGGTTATATTACTACTAGTATGGTAGAAGCAAACGGAATCAAAAGACAATTTTTAGGTTATCTAGTAAAAAAAGGAAAAATTGAGAGAGTTGATCGCGGCATTTATATTCTTCCGGAAGAACCAGAAGATATTTATTTTATTTTACAAAACAAGAGTAAAAAAATGATTTTTTCACACATTACAGCACTGAGATTTCATAATTTAAGTGATAGAATCCCGCACATTATTGATATTACGGTTACTAATGAATATCGAGGTTCCCTGCAAGATAAAAAAGATATTAATTTATTTCGTATCAAAAAAGAATTCATTGATTTAGGAATGATTTATGTAAAATCACCCTATGGGAATTTAATTAAAATTTATGATTTAGAAAGATCTATTTGTGATATTATCAGAAATAAAAAAAATATTGAACTAGAATTATTTAATAAAGCAATTAGAGGTTATTATAACAAAACTAATAAAGATCAAATAAAATTATTTGATTATGCTAAAAAATTAGGAATTGAGCAAGAAGTATTAAATGCTTTTGAGGTGTTATCATGATAACTAACTCAGATAGTTTAAAAGCAAAATTAAAAAATATAGTTAGAGA
>JAQUDY010000081.1 GCA_028685445.1 Bacilli bacterium | reverse complement strand
AATCTAGATAAAGTTATAGTTAAAGGAAACCCTATTAAAAGAACAGTTTCTTTTATAGTAGAAGACTCAAAAATCACTGATTATTTTGATAAAGAGAGAATTCCCTATGCTGTTATTGCAAATGTAAATAGTGATTTTTCTAAAGAAAGAGAATATATATTAGGCGAAGAAAGACATGAAGAAATTAGTGATTTAAACTCTCTACTTAATAAAAATAAAATTAATTCTAAAATATGTGTTATTAATTATTCTAATCTAGATTATTGCCTGGAAAAAAAATATTTTATCATCGCACCAACTATTCAAACAGAAAGTAATATAATAACTTTGTTATCAAATATTAATAGTGGTAGTATAATTTTAATTAAAAAAGGCGCAAACATAGATAATATAAAACTAATAAAACAAGAAATTAAAAAACAAGATTTAAAAATAGAGTATTTAAGTGAACACATAACAGAAAACTCATAATTTTTTTTACTAAAAAAATTGATAAAAACTAGTTTATTTGCTATAATAAATTAACGCCATAACTTTTATTAATTTAAATGTAGAAAAGAGTGAAAATAATTTATGAGTAAAATTAATATATTTGGTATGGGTGGACTTAACGAAAATGGAAAGAACACCTATATTATAGAAATAGATGAAGACATCTTTGTTTTAGATGCTGGATTAAAATTTGCAAATGATTCTATGTTTGGAATAGATTATATTATTCCGGATTATGAATATTTAGCAAAAAATAAAAAACGAATTAAAGGAGTGTTTATATCTCACTCTCACCCAGAGAGCTGTGGTGGAGTAAATGATTTAATAAGAATTATTCCTGAAATAAAAATTTATGCAACAAAATACACTAAAAATCAAATGGTTTTTAATGGTGTTCCTGAAAAAAATATAACGGTCATTTTGCCGCATAAAAAGATAAATTTCGGTAAAAATAGTGTATTCCCAATTCAAGTAAATCATTCTGTTCCAGAAAGTGTTATGTATGTAATTAACACTGAAGATGGAGCAATTTGTTACACATCAGATTTTATTGTAGACCCATCAATGATGGGAGGATATCATATGGATTTGGGAAGAATTGCATATGTTGGTAAACAAGGCGTTTTAGCACTACTTTGTGAGTCTTCTTTCTCTGAGAGAATAGGACATACCAGTCCTTCACATCATATGTCGTCATTTTTTAAAGAAGTTATAAATAAAAATGAAGGAAGAATAATTTTTTCTGTTCTTCATAGTTATTTATATACTATTGAAGGAATTTTTAATGCAGCAAAAAATTCTCATCGAAAAATTGTTATTATGGGAAAAAAATTACAAAATATAATTAATATGGCAATTGAAGAAAAATATATGAATATAGATGAATCTTTAATTGGAGATTTAAATAATGTCAATGATTCTAATGCTATCTTATTAGTTTGTGATGAACGTGAAAATCCTTATAATGTTATTGAAAAAACAATTAATGGAAATGATAAATATATAAAACTATCAAAAGAAGATACAATTTGCTTTGCCGAACCAAAATACGATGAGAACGAAAAATTATTTGTTCGAATCGAAAATGAACTTGCTATGATGGGTATTAAAACAATAAACATACCTAAAAATAAAGGAATTTTACTACATGCATCAAGTGAAGACTTAATGATTATGGTTTCTTTATTAAAACCAAAATATTTTATTCCAGTAAAAGCAGAATATAGATATATGGTAGGCAATGCTAATTTAGCTAGTGATTTAGGTTATGCAAAAGAAAACATCTTATTAAAACAAAATGGCGAAATCATTACAATAATAAATAAAAAATTGCAAGACAATTTTGAAAAAGTCTTTGTAGATGACGTTTTAATAGATGGCACAAGTACAGATGATGTTGGAGATTTAGTAATTAAAGATCGAGAAATGTTATCAGAAAATGGCATTGTCCTAATTAGTGCTACTTTATCAAAGAAAACAAAAGAAATCTTAGTTGGACCAGAAATTGTTACTAGAGGGTTTATTTATGTTAAAGATTCCAAAGAAATGATTGAAGAAATAAAAAGAATTTCTTTAGAAATAATTAACAATAATATCTCAAACAACTATGTAGATTTTAATAATATAAAAACAGAAATTAGAGATAGATTATCTAAATACTTTTATCTCGAGACCGAATCAAAACCTATGATTATTGCTGTAATCCAAGAAGTTTAGCAGATGCTAAGCTTTTTCCTTGCAATAAAATCTTTTCTTTAATACAATTGTTATAGAGAGGTGATGTTATGAAAAAAATAAGTCTTCTGCCAGCTGATACTTATGTTGTAATTAACAAAACAATCCTCACAGAAATAGATCGCAAAATTGTAACTAATTTGTATAAACCAATTATTGGTCCAACTTCAGTAAGTTTATATTTAACTCTTTGGAGCGATTTAGATAAAAGAGAATTAATAAGTAAAGATTTTAATCATCATCATCTTATGACATTATTAAAAACTAATTTAGAAGATATAAAAAAAGCAAGGAAAGGTTTAGAAGCAGTTGGATTATTAAAAACATTTTATAAATCTGAAGATAATTTAAATAGTTATATTTATGAATTGTATTCTCCATTATCAGCCTATGAATTTTTTAATCATCCAGTTTTAAATATTGTACTGTATAATAATATAGGTGCTAGTGAATACCAATATTTACTAAACTTATATAAAAAACCTACCTTTAATTATTCAGAATTTAAAGAAATTAGTGAAATAATGAACAATACTTTTAAAAGTGTAATCAAAACAGGAATAAATTATAACGAAGTTCAAAAACATGAAAAATCAGAAATTAAAATTTCATCATTAATAGATTTTGATTTACTAATATCAAGCATCCCAAATAAAGTTTTAAATGAAAAAGCATTATCTAAAAAAATTAAAGAAACAATAAATAACTTGGCTTTTATTTATAATTTAGATACACTTAAAATGAGCGAATTAATCCGTTTGGTTGTAGATGAAAAAGGTTTGATAAATAAAGATTTATTATTAAAAGAAACTAGAAAATATTATGAGTATAATAATAACGGGTCCTTACCAACTTTAATATATCGAACTCAACCAGAACATTTAAAAACTCCAGAAGGAAACTTATCAAATCGCGGAAAAATGATATATATATTTGAAAACACATCACCTTATGATTTTCTTAAAAGCAAATATAAAAATACTAATCCTACAGCAAGAGACTTAAGACTTCTTGAATATTTAGCTTTAGACTTAAATCTTACACCAGGAGTTATTAATGTCTTAATAGATTATGTTCTTAGAATAAATAGTAATAAATTAAATAAAGCCTTTGTTGAAACGATAGCTGGACAATGGGTTAGATTAGGAATAAAAACAGCGTCAGATGCTATGAGTGTAGCTGAAAAAGAACATAAAAAGAACAACAAAAAGATAGGAACGCTGAAAGAAGAAAAACCGTTACCTGTATGGTTTAATGCAATAAATAATATTAATCAGATTAGTAATGAAGAAAAAGAAGAAATGGAAAACTTGCTTAAAGATTTTAGATAGGAGTAGTATGAAAAAAATAGAAGAAGAAACCAAAATATATCAAAAATATGATTTGGATAATGCACTTAAAAAAGCCTACGTTGTAGCTATTAAAAATACAGAATTTAAAAAATTAATTAACACTCTAAAAGTCAAAGAAAATATCGCAATTAATTACACTTCAAAATTAGAAAATACTGTAGAAGAATTAAGTAACTGCGCAAAATGTAAAAGTTTATTCGAGTGTAAAAACAAAGTCACCGGATTTGTTAATTATCCTAAATTTGAAAATGATCAATTAATATTTAATTATGTTGCTTGTAAATATCAAAAAAAAGAGCTGGCAGATTTAGAAAATATAAAAACTAACTTCTATGAAATGCCTTTAGAAATTAGAAAAGCTAAAATGTCCGATATTGATGTAAATGATTCAAAAAGAGTTAAAATAATTAAGTGGTTAACTAAATTTTATGAAACTTATCAAAAAGATAAAAAACAAAAAGGATTATATTTACATGGTTCTTTTGGATCAGGTAAAACATATTTATTAAGTGCTTTATTAAACGAATTATCAAAACTAAATAACACAGTGCTAATAATTTATTACCCAGAACTATTAAGAAGCTTAAAAGAATCTTTTGATAATAATAACTTTGGAAATAGAATAAATGAAATAAAAAAAGCAGACTTATTATTACTTGATGATATAGGAGCAGAAACTGTAACACCTTGGAATAGAGATGAGATATTAGGAACAATTCTTCAATATAGAATGGATAATAAATTATCAACATTCTTTACTTCTAATCTTACTATAAAAGAATTGGAAAACCATTTCATGAACAACAAAACTAGTGGTGAGCAAATAAAAGCAAGAAGAATTATAGAACGAATTAAACATTTAACAGAATCAGAAGAACTAATAAGTGAAAATAGGAGAGGATAATCCTATTTTTATCTTGCTTTAAAAGTAAAACTATTGTAAAATTATGTTAATAAGGTAGGAGATTATTTAATGAAAAAAAAATATTTTTTAAAGATATTAGTATTATTCATTGGTTTGTTTTTATTTAATATTAATCAAGTAAATGCTTTATCTTTTAATGAAAAAGCAGAAGATTTCTGGGGATACTGGGCTGCGGATAAATCAACAACTTTAAAAAACACATCCAGTTATACTTATCGATGTGAGAAAGTCTCAGATCCTAATTCTCTTGTCGCCATAAATAATAATGGCGGTTGTGCTTTAACTTCGCAAGATGTTTTTACTAACCAGGATGTAAAAATCAAAATAATAAGAACAAGTAAAGATGGCACTGAAACATCTGTACCTAAAACTCTTAAAATGCGCGCAAATGCTGTGCGTATTCATGCTCCATTAAGAATTGGTGATAAATATAATGCAGGAGCAGATTTTAAAAGACTAGGTTTAAAAGTTTATTCTAATTCTAAAGCTTTTACTACAATTCCAACTAGTGTTTTAAAAACAGGAACTTTAGGCACATATAATTTTGAAGCAATTGCTGTTGGAGCAGGAGATGGAGTCTTGCAACTAAGATCTATATCAGGAATTAATTTTAGAGCTCATCTTTCAGT
>JAQUDY010000080.1 GCA_028685445.1 Bacilli bacterium | reverse complement strand
TGAACTTATCTGCTTTTTCAACAACAGATGAAAAATAGTGGTATAATTATAATTGAAAGAGGTGTTTATGAATAAAAAAACAATTACAAGAATATTAATTACTTTATTATTTGCCCTTATATATTTCTACATAGTATTGCCACCATTAAATTTTCAAAGTTTTTCATTTTTAATGTTCATTTTAATAACTATGATGGTTTATATTGGAAGTGGAGTAGTTAATATACTCGATATAAAAAGAATATTTAATAAAAGAATAAATATTAATTTTAAACCAACCGGACTAATAGTTATATCTATGATACTTATAGTACTTTTACCAATGATAATAAATTTTATACTATCTCCAATTTTCTTTGCTAAAAGTTACTCTAGAAGAATAACCGTAGATGAAAGTCATGAATTTATAAATGATGTTAAACAAGTTGATTTTAGTAAATTCCCACTTATAGATAAAGACTCAAGTACTAAATTAGGAGATAGGGTAATGGGGCAAATGCCAGAAATGGTTTCTCAATTTAATGTATCAAACTTATATACTCAAATAAATTATAAAGAAGAAATAATAAGGGTAACTCCTTTAGAATATAGTGGTTTTATTAAATATTTAACAAATAAAAACACAGGTGTAAAAGGCTATATCAAAGTAAATTCCGTAACTGGAAATGCTGAACTTATCAAACTAGATAAAGGTATGAACTATTTAGATTCAGCATATTTTTCTAAAGACTTAAATAGAAAGTTAAGATTTTCATATCCAACCTTTATATTTGATACTAAGTCATTTGAAATAGATAATGAAGGAAATCCTTATTGGATAGTACCTGTAGTAAAATATATTGGTGTTGAACTTAGAAAAGAAATAAAAGGTGTAGTAGTACTTAATGCTATAAAAGGAGATTCTACTTACTATGAAATAGGTAAAGTTCCGTCTTGGATAGATCATGTATACCCATCTAGTTTAATATTAGAACAATTAGATGATTGGGGTAAATTTAAAAAAGGATTCTTCAATTCAATAATTGGACAAAAGAACGTGATAGCAACTACTGAAGGTTATAATTATTTAGTAATGAATGATGATGTTTATTTATATACTGGTATAACATCAGTGCTTGCAGATGAAGCTAATATAGGATTTGTACTTACTAATTTAAGAACAAAAGAAACTAGATATTATTCTGTTCCTGGGGCAGAGGAATATTCAGCTATGAGCTCTGCTGAAGGTCAAGTTCAACAAATGAAATATAAAGCAACATTCCCGCTGTTAATAAACTTAAATAATAAACCAACATATTTAATATCATTAAAAGATAATGCGGGTCTTGTTAAAATGTATGCTTTTGTAGATGTTCATGATTATCAAAAAGTAGTAGTAACTGATGCTTCTTTAGGAATAGAAAAGGCAGCAGAGAACTATATTGGAGGAAATCTAAACTTAGATGAATCAAAATTACAAACAATAAAAATAACAATATCTTCTATAAATATGGTTGTAATAGATGGAAACAGTTATTACTACATTGTTGATACAAATGGTAACAAATATAAAACTAATATAAAAACATCTAAAGATAAATTACCGTTCTTAAAAACTAATGATTCTATAGAAATATATTATAAAGAGAAAAAGGAGGTAACAGATATATCTGTTATAAAATAATATGAAAAAAGAAACGTTCTTATCAACATTTTTTAAAGTTTTTGTGTTTACAATAATGCCTCAAGTATTAGGATTAATATTAGGATTTATATTAGTGCTTGTTGTTGGTTCGATTTCTAGGGAGTTATATGAACCCACAAAAGATGTGGTCCTAAATATTGGACTTATTTTGGGATTTATATTATCTAGTATCTATGCTATAAAGGTATTGAAAAAAGATAATAATATATGTTTCAAAGATAGGTTTAATTTGAAAAAAATAAATTATAAGTATTTAATAGGAGGTTCCTTTTTTATACTTAGTTTTTCTTTTTTATTAGCCGAATTTATGGTAAAAGTGCTAAAATTAAAAAGTGTTACAAATCCTGAATTTGATTTTTCTTTTTAGGGGATAATTCTGGTTTTTATGGTAATTATTTGCGCGCCAATTTGTGAAGAGATCATTTTTAGGTTTGTAATTATTGAAAAAATACAAACTAAATATAAGCCTGTTATTGCAATAATAGTTTCAACTATATTGTTTTCACTAATACACTTTTACCCTTTGTCTGCAACAATAACTATATTTGTAACGTTTTTAGGTATTGCTTATATATACGTTCATACTAAAAATTTAATATATACAATTGTAATTCATTTTTTAAATAATTTTTTTACAACAATAGTTTCAATTGTTAATAAATATTATCCTAATATTACTATTCCAAAGATTCTGTCAATTTCAATAGAGTACATTGTTTTAGCAGTTTTATTAGTAGTTGGATTCTATTTAATGTATAAAGAACATAATAAATTAAAAACTGTAAGTTAATAAATAAGGAGTAATAAGTGAAAGGTAAAAAATATTTGATTTTAATAATTATACTAATAATTCCAATAGTTATATTTTTATATGCTAAATCGGACAACAAAAAAGAACCTATAGAAGTAAATGTTTCACCGTATGTAAAGATTGTAGATTCAAAATTAAAATCAGACATAGCGAATGTAGATATACTAGTAAAATTTAATAATAAATTATATGCTAGGTCTTATTCCCTTATAGATTATAGAGGCGGTTCAATACCTATTGGATTCATAGATAAATTAGTAAATAAAGAATATGTTCCAAAAGAAAATAATGAAACAAATACTAAAGAAATATTAAATTCAAATGTATATGAATCTGGTGAAAATCAAATAGTAATTCTATATAATGAAAGTTATACACTATTTGAAAAATTAGAAGAAAATTTAAATTAAGAATCTTATAAAAGATTCTTTTTATATGAAATTTTGATATAATAAGAGAGAAGAAAAATTTATAAATAATATTATAAGAGGAGGGTTTATGGATCTGTCAAAATTAAATGATAAGCAAAAAGAAGCAGTAATGCATATTGATGGACCTCTTTTAATATTAGCGGGTCCAGGCTCAGGGAAAACAAGAGTTTTAACAAATAAAATAGCGTATTTAATTGAAAATAATTATGCAATGCCAATACAAATACTTGCTATAACATTTACTAATAAAGCCGCAAAAGAAATGAAAGATAGAGTTTATAAACTTGTAGGTAAATCAGCATTTGATGTTCAATTATCTACTTTTCATTCTTTTGGTCTTAGAATATTAAGAGAGAATTACCAAGAATTAGGACTAAATAAAACCTTTACTATAATAGATGAATCAGATAGTTTATCTTTAATTAAAAAAATATTAAAAGATTTAAATATAGATGAAAAAATGTTGAGTCCTAAATATGTAAAAAACAGAATAAGTTCATCCAAGAATTCTCTAATAGATGTCTTAGAATATAGTAAATATTCTAAGGGTGATATAGAAGAAAAAGTATATGAAATATATAAAAAATATCAAGAATTATTAATCAAAAATTCATCTGTAGACTTTGATGATCTTCTTTTTATGCCTGTTAAATTATTTAGGAAAAATAAACAAATACTAGAAGCATATCAAGAGTTATTTAAATATATATTTATAGATGAATATCAAGATACAAATGAAGCACAGTATGTACTTGCTAAAATGATAGCCTCTAAATATCAAAACATTACAGTAGTAGGGGATGAATCTCAAAATGTATATAGTTGGAGAGGCGCGAATTATAAAAACATATTAAACTTTGAAAAAGATTACAAAAATGTAACTACAATTCTATTAGAACAAAATTATAGATCTACAAAAACAATATTAAATGCTGCAAATGATGTTATAAAAAATAATAAAGAAAGAAAAGAAAAAAATCTTTGGACAAACAATGATTTAGGTGAAAAAATAAAATATATTAAAGCTACTGATGAAAAAGATGAGTGTAGAATAGTTATAGAAGAAATTAAAAAACTAAATCATAAAATGGAATTAAAAGATATGGTTGTTTTATATAGAACTAATGCTCAAGCTCAAATAATAGAAAGAACTTTCTTAGAAAATAATATACCATATAAGATAGTAGGTGCTTATACATACTATAGTAGAAAAGAAATAAAAGATTTATTAGCGTATTTAAAATTAATAAACAATACTAAAGATGATGTATCTCTTATAAGATGTATAAACACACCAAAAAGAGGGATTGGTAAAAAAACAATAGAAGACCTTGAACTTGAAGCAAAACGTCAAAATAAAAGTCTTTTTGATGTTATAAAGGATGGTAAAGAAGGAACTTTTAAAAAGATAATAGAAAACTTAATAAAAGCAAAAGATAATATATCACTAACAGAATTAGTAGACTTAATTTTAACTAAAACAGGTATGATAGATGAATATAAAAAAGAAAATACAATAGAATCTATTTCTAGAGTTGAAAACTTAAATGAATTTAAATCTATAACAAAAGAATTTGAAGAAGAAACAGGAAATATATCATTAGAAGATTTTCTTTTAGAAATATCTTTAGTGAGCGATATAAATGAAAATAAATCAGAAATAAATGGTGTTTCACTTATGACTCTACACTCTGCTAAAGGTTTAGAATTTGATTTAGTTTTTGTAATGGGTTTAGAAGATGGTATATTTCCTCACATTAATTCTTTAGATAGTTTAGAGGAATTAGAAGAAGAAAGAAGACTGTTTTATGTCGCAATAACAAGATCAAAAGAATATTTATATTTATTAAACGCTAATACAAGATTACTATTTGGAAGTAAAACAGCAAATCCACCAAGTAGATTTATAAAAGAAATAGATGAAAAATATATAGAAAAAGATAATATTAAAGAAGAATTTAATATAGAAGATTCTTTTTATGAAGATGAAGTATTTTATGAAATAGGGGATCAGGTATATCACGAAACATTTAAAAATGGTATCGTTGTTTCTTTAGATAAAGACTTTGTAACAATAGCGTTTTCAAGGAAATACGGAATCAAAAAATTAATGAAAAATCACAAATCATTAAGAAAGGTTTGGTAATATGAAAGATAAAATATTAGAGTTAGTTAACAAAATAAATCTATGGAATCATGAATACTATATGT
>JAQUDY010000079.1 GCA_028685445.1 Bacilli bacterium | reverse complement strand
TGTTAAAACAAATAGTCCGCTAATATCTCTATATAAAAAAGAGGTTAAACGATATTTGTCTAGTCCAATGTATATACTCAATACAGCTCTTGGTGCGATAATGCTACTAGGATCTTTAATAAGTATTGCTATTTTTGGAGCAGACTCACTTGATGCTTATCTACAAATACCAAATTTAACTGAAAATCTTACTTCAAATGGTCCACTTGTTATGTGTGTTTTCTGTGCTTTAACTTGTACTACACATTCAAGCATTTCCTTAGAAGGAAAAAACATCTGGATATTAAAACATATACCAGTAAGTATAAAAGAAATTTTTTTCGCGAAAATTATGGTTAACTTAACGATTCTTATTCCGACAATTCTTATTTCATCTTTTGCTTTAATATATCTTTTAAAACTACCATTTATTTCAATTTTTGCTTTAATAATAATACCGAGCATCTTTGCATTATTTATCGCAGGAGTAGGTCTTTTAATTAATCTTACTTATCCAGTCCTTAACTGGGTCAATGAAATTAAAGTTATTAAACAAAGCATGGCAGCATTCTTATCTTTAATAGTAGGTGGCTCGGTATCTTTTATTCCTCTTATTTTAATAAATAAATTTAATATAAATATCTGGATAATAGGTGGATTATATTTAATAATAACTATACTAGTATATAAAGTTTTATTTACTAAAGGAAAAAATCTATTTTATAAATTATAATTCTCGTGGTACAATTATATTTAGGAGAATAAAAAGGTATGGAAACAAAATTAAGTAATCAAAGAATATTTGAAATACTTTATCGTGATAAAATATTTTTTAAATATTATTTAGATAATTATTTTAATAGGTTATCTATTACAAATAAAGATTTTATTAAAGAAATATTTTTAGAGTTTAATACGAAAAAAGAAATATATCCTGCTGATTTATTAAATTTAGCAAATACTATAAATGGACAGGACAATAAATCTGGTTATAGGAATGTTGGTATTACTAGTTCATATGAAATAGTAAAACCAAATCAA
The DNA here is from genome assembly GCA_028685445.1 of Bacilli bacterium. Taxonomy (GTDB): domain Bacteria; phylum Bacillota_I; class Bacilli_A; order RF39; family UBA660; genus DUUS01. The sequence goes on along the minus strand of JAQUDY010000079.1, from coordinate 4,129 downwards.
ATTAACACAAAGCTATATCGAGTTCTTGATAGCTACCGAACTCTATGGAAGATTTTAGATAATCTAGAGAAAGAATCTTTTTTACATATTCATTTAATGAGAATATATCCATTTATAAATAACAATGAACTTATTTGTCATTTAGTGCTTATATCAAATTTAATAAATAGTTATTATCCACCAGTTATATTAGATGAATCATATAAAGAAGAGTACTATCGTGTTATTGATGCAGGAGATGCGTTAAAATTTAAAATATATTTAGAAAATAAAATAGAAGAAGAAATACAAGTAATGATTGATTTATATAAAAAATATTATTTATTTCCAGAAAACATTTCTATTGAAGAAATAATACTTAAAAAAAGTAATTATTAAAATGTTCTTTATTTAAATATTTCTGGTATAATTTACAAAGAGGTGAAGAAATGATTAAATATGAAACAGATTCTCGTTTAGTAAAACCAGGACAAACGTTTATCGCGATTAAAGGTTATACCGTTGATGGTCATGACTATATAGAAGAAGCTATTAATAATGGAGCAAGTGAATTAATTGTTGAAAAAGAAGTAAACTCTAAAGTACCTTATAAAATCGTTTCAAGTTCTGAAGAGTTCTTGAAAAAAAAGATGGAAGAAGAATATAGTCCTTTAATAAATGATTTAAAACTAATAGGTGTAACCGGAACAAATGGTAAGACCACTACTTGTTTTTTAATATATCAATTATTAAAAGAGCTGGGTAAAAAAACAGCTTATTTAGGTACAGTAGGATTTTATTATAACGATATAGTTAAAGAATTAAATAACACAACTCCTGATATTCTTACGCTTTATAAATTATTAATAGAAGCAAAAAATAATGGAGTAGAATACCTAGTTATGGAAGTATCTTCTCACGCTATAGCACTAGGAAGAATTAATGGCTTAAAATTTAATATAGGAGCTTTTACTAATTTAAGTCAAGACCATTTAGATTTTCATAAAACAATGGATGAATATTTAGCTACAAAATTAAAACTAAAAGATCATTTATCAAAAGATGGAGTAATGATTATTAATAGTGATGAGGAATATAGTAAATCTTTTGATTTGTCAAAAGCTATAACTATAGGAAAAAATGCCGACTATAAAATTATTAATAATGACTATTACCAAGATTCAACCATAATTAACTTTTCTTATAAAGAAAATAACTACTCAGTTAAAACTAATTTAATTAGTAGTTTTAATGTATACAATTATTTAATGAACCTTGCAATATTACATACATTAGGATTTAAAATTGAATATATAATAAATAAAACTCAAAATATATATCCACCTAAAGGGAGATGTGAATCTATTAAAGTTGGTCAAAGTTATGCTGTAGTTGATTATGCACATACTCCTGATGCAGTTGAAAAAACTATTAAAGCTCACTTAGAACTTGAGCATAATCAAATAATAACAGTTGTTGGCTGTGGTGGCGATCGAGATCCTAAAAAACGACCATTAATGGGAAATATAGCAACAAGTTTGAGCGATTATGTAATATTTACTAATGATAACCCTCGAACTGAAGATCCAAATAAAATTATGGATGATATAATAAAAGATAATAAAAGTGATAATTACGAAATTATCTTAGATCGAAAAGAAGCAATAGAAAAAGGTTTATCAATGTTAAAAGAAAAAGACTTTTTATTAATCCTAGGAAAAGGACATGAAACTTACCAAATATTAGGGCATAAAAAAATACATTTTGATGACTCTGAAGTAGTAAAAGAATATTCAAAAAAAATGGAAATATAATAAATTTAATGTAAAGTACAATACTATATTTAGTAGTGTTGTACTTTTTTTGTTATAATCAAGTAAAGGTGATGGATGCAGTGGAAGAGAAGTATTTAGAATATAAAAAATCAAAGATGTATATAAAGCACAAGATTATTAATGTTTTTTTAATAATTCTATTCTTATCAATAGTGGGTTTAATGTTTTATTTTTACTTGCAATATAATGGAGATAAAAAAGTTGTTAATGAAAATAAAAATTATTTTTATGAAATAAAAGATAATGTTGTTTATCTAAATAGTAGTGATGGTTTGGAAGGAACATATAAATGCATAAAAGATTGTGATATATATTCAACTGAAACAATGCCAGGATATTTTTTAAAAGGAAAAATAATGATTAAAGATGGAGAAATAATTTATTTATATGATTTACTTAATAATAAAAAATTGAGTTCGAATTATAATAATATAGAATACATCTACGATAATTTAGGAACAGAGCTTAATAATGTTAAGATGTTTAAAGTAACAGATACTTTTGATAAAAAAGGAATAATTGATATAAACGGAAGTGTTTTAGTAGGCTCTATATATGATGAATTAGGTAAAAAAGATTCAGAATCATTGATTAACTACTCTTATGAAAAAAATTATATAACAGCAAAAACTGGTGAAAAATGGGGATTAATTGCTTTAACAAATGGAAAAGGCTTAATAGATTTTCAGTATGATGATATTAAAGTTAGTCCTTATAATAAACTAGCCGTTAAAGAAGGGAATCTATGGATTTTAGTTGATGAAGTAAATAAAAAGTTAATAAATAAAGGTTACTCTTCGATTGATGTCTATGAAAAATATTTAGTAGTAAGTGAATCTGACAAAGCATTTATTGTTGATGTTTTAGGTAATGTAACGAGCAACAAAATAGATTTATTTTATGATGTTGACCCTTGGAATGAAATAAAAGAAAATGGCTTAATAACTGAAGAAGAAAATGGGATTATTTATTTAAATGTAAATACATTAATAAATAATAAAAATAAACTTATTAAATATTACTATGATGAAGAAAATAATGAAATTAAAGAATCATTATAAATCGTTAAAGAGGTAGTATTATGAAGTATATATTTATTATAAATCCTGTTAGTGGAAATAAAAATCACTCTCAAATAATTAGGAATATTCATGATTATATGGAAGATAATGAACTAGAATATGAAATCTTTTTTACTGAATATCAAAATCATGCAACAGAAATCGCGCTAAATTACGCTAAAGAAAAAAAAGTAATAATTTATTCAGTTGGTGGTGATGGAACACTTAATGAAATTGTTAATGGTCTTGCTAAAAGCAAAGTAAAGTTAGGAGTTATTCCAGCTGGAAGTGGCAATGACTTTTATCGATCTTTAGAAACTTTAAAAAGAAAAAACATCAAAATCGATTTAGGACTTGTTAATGACAAATATTTTATTAATATAGCGAGTATTGGAATCGATGCAGAAGTATCAAAAAATGCTGAAATTTTTAAAAAATTAAAATTTCCTAAAAAATCTATCTATGATTTTAGTATTCTATATACTTTTCTTAAATTTAAATACCAAAACATCAACATTTCTTATAATAATAAAAGCTTTAATACTCAAAAATTAATAGTTGCTATATGCAACGGTAAATATTATGGTGGTGGGTATAAAATAGCGCCTTTAGCTAGCTTTGATGATAATTATTTCGATGTCTACTTTGCTGAAAAAACCTCAAAATTAAAAATACCTGAATTAATTAATATGTTAAAAAAATCAGAACATGAAAAAAGCTCTTTAGTTAGAAAAGAGCGATTAAAAAGCATTACAATATATTCAGATAAAAATATTATATGTAGTTATGATGGTGAATATTTTATGTCTAAAAAATTAGAATTTAAATTAATAAAAAATGTAATAAATATTCATAATGATAAACAATTAGTTAATTATATTCTAACAAAAAAATAATGTGTTTCCACATTATTTTTTTGTTATTTTTTCTATATCATTATTAATATTCTGTCCTTTAAACGATTCTAATATTTCTAGTGGAATAGCAAAAACTATTGTATTTGATTTATTTGATGATAACTCATTTAATGTTGATAAAGTTCTTAAATGTAAAGCACCAGGAGTTTCAGACATTACTTTAGCAGCTTTAGCTAAATTTTCACTAGCTAAAACTTCTCCAGATGATAAAGTTATAATGGCTTGTTTTTCTCTTTCTGCCTCCGCAACTGATGCTATAACTCTTTTCATTTCTTCGGGAAAACTAATATCTTTTAATTCAATACTCTCAAATTTAATTCCCCATGCATCAGATGCT
>JAQUDY010000078.1 GCA_028685445.1 Bacilli bacterium | reverse complement strand
TTTTATAAGTGAAAACTTAATGAATATATATAAAGAAACTCATGAGGAAGATTATGCTAAATTAAGAGTATTAAGCTCTATAGATATTTTAACTAAAAGTAAGTCTGATTTTAAAACGATAGATGTTAGTAAGAAACCTTTTGTGTTATATCTAAGTGGTTCAGACTTAAAAGGATCGATTAACAAAGTATCAAGAAGTGATGTTAATCTACTAGCTGTTGTTAATCCTCTTAAAGGCAAAGTAATTCTTATAAATACTCCTAGAGACTATTATATAACTTTAGCAAGTAAAAACGCTCTTGATAAATTAACTCATGCAGGAAATTTTGGAATAGAAGAATCTGCTTTAACTTTAGGACTACTTTATGATGTTGAAGTTAATTATTATGCTAGGGTAAATTTTACTTCTTTTGTGAAAATAATTGATGCTATTGGAGGAATAGAAGTAAATTCAGATTATGCATTTAGATATGATGGTTATAGTTTTAAAAAAGGAAATAATAAATTAACTGGAGATGCTGCTCTTGCTTTTAGTAGAGGAAGAAAAATGCTACCTGAGGGAGATATTAGTAGAGGACATAATCAGCAAGCTGTTATTGCGGGAATTATTAATAAAGTAACCAATCCTAGTCTTCTATCTAAGTATAATACAATATTAAAATCTCTTGAATCAGGTCTTATGACAAATGTTGATAAAGACGCAGTAAGTAAGTTAGTTAATTTACAACTTAAGAAAAATATTAACTGGAAAATAGATAATTATAGTGCTAAAGGAACAGAAGCAAATTTACCTGTATATAGTTTAGGCTCAAATGCATCAGTTTTAAAACCAGACTTAGATAGTATTACAGAAATAAAATTAAAGATCTTTGAATTGATGAACTAATAAAAAAGGTAAAAGAAATTCTTTTACCTTTTTAAATTGTTTTCGTCTTTACTAATTGATGCTTTTTCATAAGCATTATTTAAGGCTTGAGCAAAGTCTATTAATTTATAAGAAAAACCATAATTTAAATAACTAGGATCTAATTTAGAACTAGAATTACCATAAACAGTAAATCTGGTCCGATCAAGTGCATCACTGTCTTTTAAAATTAAGAGCATCTTAATAGCAGATGAAATATTAGTGATATTATATTTAGATATTTTTTTAACTAATATATCTTCATTTAATTCTAAATCATGAGAAGCTATTATAAATTTAAGTAGGTTCCTTTTTTCTAGAGAATTAATAAATATAGATAGATTATTTATTTTATCAGCACCTTTTTTTCCATGATTAGGATCATTAATATCATTACTTCTACCAATATCATGAAGTAGCCCAGCATAGATTAAGATTTCAGTTTCTTCATTTGTTAGCTTTAATAAGTTAGCTAAAATAAAAGTAAAAAGAGAGGTTTTATGAGCATGGTGTATTCCATGAACGTGACTACCACTAAACAGTTTATAATTAACATTGCTAATAGATTCATAAAAAATGTTTTTCAAGTTTGCTACGCCTATTATATCTAAAACATCATTTTTAGAAAAACTGTTTTGATTATTAGGTAACTGGCACTTTTCAATAGTATTAAACAGATTAATTGGAGTATTCTTCAAATTAAAATGTTTATGATTTATATTTTTAAGATTATAATTTATTAATCTAATATTATCAATTAATTGATTTAAATTATCAATCATTGTAGAATTAATAGCGAAATTATTAGTGCTAACTAAAGATTTTTTCAATCTAGTTTCTTCTTGCCAAGAATTCTCATTAATATTATTAACTTCTAAATTTGAATTACTATCTTTATCTATTATAGGTGTTTCTTCATAATTTCCACTAACTATGCCTTGGATGTTTAAGGAAGTAGATAATAAAGCATAACTCATTGCTAAAGTTATGCTGATAAAAAATATAAATATAAAATTGATTTTTAATATACTTCTTTTTTTCTTTCGCATAATATCACATTCTAGTTATATTTTTTATTATGGAAATTTTTATGTTTACTATACTTTTTAACTTAATTTAAGATTGTTATCCATAATAATAATGTAATAAAAAAAGGAGGTGATATTATGCGAGAACGAAAGAACAAAATGTTCCTCTTAGGGTTATTAGCTTTTGTATTAGTTTTTTCTGGAGTGTACGCTTTATTTGCAACAACATTAAATATTACAGGGACAGCTGGAGGTGCTACAGAGTTTAAAATTTAATTCTCAGATTATGAAATATCAAATGAAAATAAGGGAGAAGTAAGTTTAGATTCTGCAAATACTATGATGAATATAACAGTTGATTTAGATTATCCAGGAGATTCTGTAGTAATAGATTTCACAATAAAAAATGCTGGTAGATTAAACTCTGTAGTAGAAAATATTAATATAGATACAAATAATACAGATGACTTTACTGTTAATATTTTGGGATTATCAGATATTAAAGGAACTACACTATCTCCTAACCAAACAACTGAAGGGGCAGTAGTTGTTACTTGGAATAGTGCATCTACTAATCAAGAACCAGAAAATGTAAGTTTTTCAGTTAGTATAGATTATTTACAGGCAACTTCATAAAAAATTAGTTGAAAAGTTAATAAAATCTTGATAAGATAAGCATCAGAAAGAGTGAGTTTTGATGAACTTAATTGATATTTTAGAAAAAGAGATAAAAGAAACTTTATCTAAGTTAGGATATTTAGCTGATGCTAGGCTTATAGCTAGTAATAGACCTGATTTAGGAGATTATCAATATAACGGTGCTTTTGCTCTAGCAAAAGAATATAAAGAAAATCCTAATATAATAGCAAATAAAATAGCGGAAGTTCTTAAAGTTAACAATAATTATTCTAAGGTTGATGTAGTTGGTGGCTTTATAAATTTAACAATAAATAATAAATTATTAATTACTTATTTAAATAATCTAATAAAAAATCCAGACATCAATTTATTTAAAATGGAAAAAAAGAAAGTTATTATAGATTATGGTGGGGCTAATATTGCAAAAGAACTTCATGTAGGACACTTAAGAAGTGCAAATATTGGTGAGGCTTTAAAGAGACTTTTTATTAGTGCTGGGTATGAAATGATTGGAGATGTCCATTTAGGTGATTGGGGAAGACCTATGGGACTTATTATTAAAGAAATAAAAGAAATGTATCCAGACTTACCTTTTTTTGATAAAAACTTTAAAGGAGATTATCCTACTAAATGTCCAGTTAGTGCTGAGGAGTTAAATGATATTTATCCTAGAGCAAGCATCAAAGCGAATGAAGATGAAGATTATCTTGAAGATGCAAGAGCTATTACAACCGCGCTTCAAAATGGAGATAAAGCATATTATGCTTTATGGAGAACCTTTTATGAATTATCTTCAACTGATATCAAAAAAATATATAATAAATTAAATGCTAGTTTTGAACTTTGGGAAGGAGAGAGTGATGCTGAGGCTTACATTCCTGAAATGATGAAATATTTAAAAGACAATAATTTAACTACCGAAAGTGATGGAGCTCTTGTAATTAATGTTAAAGAAGAAACTGATAATAGAGAAATACCTCCTGTAATCTTAATAAAAAAAGATGGAGGAGTCTTATATCACACAACAGAGCTTGCTACTTTATATTATCGCCAAAAAAGATTTGCACCAGATGCAATGATTTATTTAACAGACATTCGTCAAGAACTACATTTTACGCAAGCTTTTAGAGCTGCTTATAAAACAAAAATAATTCCTAAAACATGTACTTTAGAACATCAAGGGTTTGGAACCATGAACGCACCTGGTGGAAAACCTTTTAAAACACGTGATGGTGGAGTTCTTAGTTTAAAAGGATTAATAAAACTTGTTACAGATGAAACAAGAAAACTGATAAAAGAAAATATTAAAGAAGAAGAAAAAGATAATTTAGCTGAAAATATTGCAATAGCAGCTATAAAATATGCGGATTTACTACCGAATAGATCAAGTGATTATATTTTTGATCCTGTTATGTTTAGTGATTTAAATGGTAAAACTGGACCATATTTACTTTATAGTACTGTAAGAATGAAATCATTATTAAGTAAATGCGCTGATGCTGGTCTTATTCCAAGTGAATATAAATCTCTAGAAACAAAAGAAGAAAGAGAAATAATTTTAAACTTACTTAAAATGAAATCAGTTTTAGAAAAATCTATTAATGCAAGATCACTTAATGAAATAGCTGAATATTTATATAAATTAACGAATTCTTTTAATGCTTTTTATGGTGAGCATGAGATATTAACTTCTGATAATGAAGTTTTAAGAAATAACTGGGTTACTTTAACAAAAATTGTTTATGATACGAATAAAAGATTATTAAATATTTTAGCTATTACAGTACCAGAAAAAATATAAACTAAAAAGACCGATTTTGGTCTTTTTAGTTTATATTAACAGTTACCATGATCTTTTTGTCCCCAAGAAGACCATCCTGCTCCGATAATTATTACTAATAAAATGAATAGAACAATCCATAAAGCAGCACCAAAACCATAGCCTTGAGTAGTTCCTACATATCCAGTATTACACGTTGGAGTACCGCATCCAGCGTTATACCCACCGTTATATCCATAATAATACATTTTTATACCTCCTTTGTATCTATTATAGTTTACGCAAATGAGATGCTTTTTGCTATTGTTTTTTTAAAATAGATAAAAACAATAAAATATATCATACTTTAATGTATGCTTCTATTAAATAAAAGTCCCGAAAAAGTCTTATTTATTCTATGTGTATAATTTTACACATAGAAGGTTTTTTTTATTTGATATTATACATTTGTATGGTATAATTTTTTTAGGATGTGATAATGATGTATGGATACATAAAAGGAACAATTAAAGTAATAACAAGTAATCATGTTATTATAGAAAATAACAATATAGGCTATATCATTTTTACTTCTAATCCATATTCATATGAATTAGAAAAAGATTATAAAATATATCTTTATAACTATTTAAGAGAAGATGAAAATACCTTATATGGGTTTAAATCTATGGAAGAAAAAGATTTGTTTTTAAAACTTATTAATGTTAAAGGATTAGGACCAAAAACAGCAATGCCAATGTTTGGTATAGGAAGTGTTGCTGGAATTATAGATGCAATTGAAAGAGAAAATCTATTGTATTTAACAAAGTTTCCTAAAATTGGAGATAAACTAGCTCGTCAAATTATTTTAGATTTAAAAGGAAAA
>JAQUDY010000077.1 GCA_028685445.1 Bacilli bacterium | reverse complement strand
AACACGGAATCCAAGGAGGTCTAGTAAATGCTGTGGACAATCAAAAACTAGCAGTAGAAAGCGGTTATATATTATTAATGAGGTACTTTAATGATAAGTTATATTTAGATTCACCAATACCCGATTTTAAAAAATATGATGAGTTTTTAAATAGTCAATTAAGATATAGAGTTTTAAGTTTAAAAGACACAGAATTATCAAAAAAATTATTAAAAGAAAATCAAGAAGCAGCAGCACAACGTTATAATTATTATAAAGAAATGTCTGAAAAATAAAAAAAAGAAGTCGCCCCCTGGGTCGACTTCAAAGAATAAAAAGGGGTTGGCTAGTGTGATACTAGCACCAATTCGCCATAAAGTGAATTGGTGCTTTATATACTATATTAAAATAGTAGCTTTGTCAACTGTTTTCAATGGTTTTTTCAAAAAAAATGGAGGTTATAATGTTAGAAGATATAAAAGGTATAGGCCTTAAAACTTTACATGAATTAAATAAATTAAATATTAACAGCTTAGAAGATCTTTTAAGTTATTATCCTTATCGGTACAATTATTATAAACCACAGAAAATTAATGAGACAAAAAATAATGAAACAATAGTTATTAACGGAATCTTAGATTCTAATCCAAGAGTTTTTTATTTTAAAAAAAATTTAAATAAAATGACTTTTAATATAAATACTAATTCAATTATTGTAAAAACCGAAATTTTTAATAGATCATTTTTAAAAAACAATTTAAAAATAGGAAAAGAAGTTTCTTTGATTGGAAAATATAATAAAAAGCAGAATCTTTTTACTGCTTCTGATATCAAATTATCGCCTATACTTAGAGCAACGATGGAACCTGTTTATCATCTAACAAAAGGAATAAAAAAAACCAATTTTAATAAATTAATTTTAGAAGGCTTAAAAACAAAAGATCATATACAGAATTATATTCCCAATTATTTGATGAATAACTATCAATTCATAGATAAATTAATAGCAGTAAAGAATATTCATAACCCAAAAGATTATAATCTTTTTAAATCTTCAAAATTATTATTAACTTATGAAGAATTGTTCGTGTTTATGTTAAAAATCAACTTTCTAAAATTAAAAAATAATGAAATGATTCCTTCTAATATAAAGTCTTTTGAAGAAAAAATATTGAGAGATAAAATTGATAATCTTCCTTTTGTTTTAACAAAAGATCAATTAGAAGCAACAAATGAAATAATTAAAGACTTAAAATCTGGTAAAAGAATGAATAGGTTATTATTAGGAGATGTTGGTACTGGAAAAACAATTGTTGCTTTCTTAGGATTGTATATAAATAAATTATCTAATCATCAAGGAATATTAATGGCACCAACAGAAATTCTAGCAATTCAACATTATGAAAATTGCTTAAAATTTTTTTCTGAAAAAGAAATGAAAATAGCATTACTTACTAGTTCTACTAAAACAAAATAACGATCTAAGATTATAAAAGATTTGCAAGATCAAAATATAGATTTATTAATTGGTACTCACTCTGTTTTAAATGATGAAGTTAAATTCAATAATTTAGGTTTAGTAATAACAGATGAACAACATCGATTCGGAGTAAAACAAAGACAGAATCTTCAAAAAAAAGGGAAAGAAGTAGACGTGCTTTATTTAAGCGCAACACCAATTCCTAGAACTTTAGCTTTAACTATTTATGGAGACATGGATATTTCTCAAATAAAAATTAAGCCACAAAATAATAAAACCGTAATTACTAAAGTAATTAAAGAAAAAGATATAAAAGAAGTATTATTAAAGATGTTAGAACAAATAAAATTAGGACATCAAATTTATGTGGTAGTCCCATTAATAGAAGACGATGAAACAAAAGCAATGGAAAATGTAAACTCAATATACAATAAATTAAATGCTGCTTTCAATAACAAAATACCTCTTGATATAATGCATGGTCAATTAAATCCAAAAGAAAAAGATATTATTATGAAAAAGTTTCAAAATAACGAAATTAAAATTTTAATTTCAACAACTGTTATTGAAGTTGGCGTAGATGTAAAAAATGCTACTACTATTGTAATATTTAATGCAGAAAGATTTGGACTTGCAACGCTTCATCAGTTAAGGGGTAGAATTGGAAGAAATAACTTTGCTAGTTATTGTTATTTAATTAGTAATCATGAGAAAGAAAGATTAAAGATTATGGAAAAAACGACAGATGGTTTTGAAATAAGCGAAAAAGATTTTGAATTAAGAGGGATAGGAGATTTATTTGGAATAAAACAAAGCGGAGACATGAATTTTAAAATAGCCAATTTAAAAACAGATTATAAGATTTTATTACAATGCAAAAAAGATAGTGAAGATTTCTTAAATAATCATTTAAATAATTTAAGTGATTTTCCTGAACAAAAACTAATAATTGATAGTATAATGTTTATAGACTGAATAAATTTATTAAGGAGGAAGTATGGATCGAAAAAAAATAAAAGAACAAGCTAAAGAAATTGTTAACAAAAATCTATTAAACATTTTAATGCCTTATTTATTAATAACATTAATAACAATTTTTTTAGGCTATTTATTTAGTTCACCAAATGAAGAGGTAGATTTAGCAACAAATTTTATAATCAGTATTTTAATATATCCTTTAAATATAGGCTTACTTGCATTTATATTAAAAAAGATTAGAAAAGATGAATTTGATAAATCTTTAATATTTAAATTTTATTCAAGTTTCTTGTTTGTATCTGGACTGTTTATCTTAACAAGCATATTTATAACCCTTTGGACATTATTATTAATCATACCAGGTATGATAGCTGCACTAAGTTATAATATGGCTCCATATCTAATGGCAGATGGTAATAAAGACCCACTTGCATGTCTTGATACAAGCAAAAAGATGATGAAAGGATATAAATGGGACTATCTAAAATTCATATTAAGTTTCCTAGGATGGATATTAACTATAATTGTAACCTTTTGGTATGTTATTCCATATATATTAGTCGCTGATGCACTTTATTACGAAGAACTAAAAAAAATCAATAAAATTGATTGACAAAGAAATGAAAATCTTATATCATTAATTTAGGCATGATGATAAATCATGCTTAGATATCTCTAACGATTTAATGTTAGAGTGTATCAACCAAAACCCCCTGAATGCTAGGCTTAACGCCTAGCTCTTTTTTTATCCTTTTGTTTATAAGCGTTTTCTAAAAATTAGGCGACATTTAAATTATCGTAGGCGATTTTTAGGCGATATTAGAAAAATAAGCTAGTAATATTTACAAAAAGATATAATGAATAAAAATCATTAAACCTTTCTCAATGACAAAATAAATTTTCCCTTTTTCCCTTTCTCCTTTTTTAGTATTTAGTTATTTTAATAAAATAGTGTAATGAATTTAAATGGTTATGCTTTTTTTGTTTGGTATAAATAACTTTTAGATTAAGTTGAATCAATATCACATGTTATTTCACGTTTTATTTAAGTTTTAACACGAGTTCAATATCTATCAAGTGGAATTACATTAAAAGAGAGTAACTCTTTTTAAAATTGTGTCAAATAAAGTTTAAATATAGATGTTGATTTAACTGCTTAAAAAATTAGATAGTTAATAGAGGAAAAGGAGGAAATTATGTTGAATCAAATTGTACTAGTAGGAAGATTAGTTGATAATCCAGAGGTTACGAAGTTAGAAAATGATAAAATTGTAACTACTATAACTATTGCAGTCCAAAGAGTTTATAAAAATCCAGAGGGTATTTATGAAACTGATTTAATTAAATGTGTCTTATGGAATAATATTGCTGAAAAGACAGTAGAGTTTTGTAAAAAAGACGATGTAGTCGGAATTAAAGGAAGACTCCAAGTAAATAAATCAGTAACTGAAGTAGTTGCAGAAAAAGTAACTTTTATAAGTAATAAAAAAGATGAATAAGAGATGAGGTTAAATATATACGTATGAAAAAACCTAAGAATATTAAAAGAAAAGATAATGATGTTACTAATGAAGAATGGAAAAAACAAATGAATAATCTTGATTTAGCTACTAGAACTAAAAATGATTTATTTAAATACCTTAAATCGGTATTAAATTTTGGTTCAAAATGGTACGACTTCAACTTCAATAGTATGTATAATAAAATGACTAATTTTAATAATCCAAATGAGATGCCAAAGGAAATGGAATTTTGGACTTACGAAGAATTTAATAAGTTTATCTCAGTAGAGGGAGATATAAAATTTAAAGCATTATATGAAACACTCTACTATTGTGGTTGTAGGTCTGGAGAAGTTAGAGGTATTACTTGGAAAGATATAGATTTTAAAAATAAAGAATTAAGTATAAATAAAAATATAATTGAAAATATAGATGGTAATAAATTCTTAGTAAGCACTCCAAAAACAAAATCTAGCATTAGAGAAATACCTATACCAGATAAATTAATAGATGACTTGATAAAATTAAAAGTAATTCAAAAAAGTATATTTGGTTTTACAGAAGAATGGTATGTATTTGGGTCATTTGAACCTCTTGGTAAATCGGTTATGAGGGATAGAAAAAATAATAATTGTAAATTAGCAGGAGTCAAACAAATTAGAATCCATGATTTTAGACATTCCTGTGCTTCTCTATTAATTAATAATGGTGCCAATATAACAATGGTAGCGAAATACTTAGGTCATACTAAAATAGATGAAACACTAAATACTTACGCTCATATGTTTAAAAATAAATTGGGCGAAATAGTTGATACAATTAATAATTTGTAAGAAAAGCAGAAATGCTTTTTTTAATACAAAAAATGATTTTTGCAGTGTTTTAACCAAAAAAAATAAAAATCGTGATATAATAAATGTTAATTAAGGGCTAGTAAAGACTTATAATGTATAAAGGAGGTTTTTGATATTGAATTATTAGATGATAAAAGTAAAATTTACATAGATATTGTTAATCAACCAAATGAAAAGAAAATTTTAACTGATATAAAAATGTTGATTTTAAATAATGATTGTTCTTCCAATATTAAAATTGAGTATAGAAAAAAAGTGTTCGATTATTTCTTTGCAAAAAAGAAAAAAATAGATAATGATAGCGATATTGAGTTGATTGAGTTTGCTATCGTCAATTGTAGGGTAGTAAATAAAAAGGTAGATATTAATTTAATAAAATTAGGTCAAAGATTTTATGAAGAAAAAAAAGAGTATAAAAATATGCTAAAGTGGTTAAA
>JAQUDY010000076.1 GCA_028685445.1 Bacilli bacterium | reverse complement strand
CGTACAAGGTTTGATCTAGAAAAATGTGAAAAAAGTGCTCATATATTAGAAGGATTAAAAATAGCGTTAGATCATTTAGATGAAGTCATTAAGCTAATTAGAGCATCTAAGCGTGATGTTGATGCAAAACAGGGATTAATGAGCAAGTTTGGTTTATCTGAAATTCAATCAGAAGCGATTTTAGAAATGAAATTAAGAAGACTTACTAGTCTTGAAAAAGAAAAAATAGAAGAAGAATTAGCTAGTTTATTAGAAAAAATAGCTGAATTAAAAGCTATTTTAGCAAGTGATGAAAAAGTTTTAAACATTATAAAAGAAGAGTTATTAGAAATAAAATCTAAATATTCCGATGATCGAAGAACAGAAATTGATATGACAGCGATTGAATATATAGAAGATGAATCATTAATTCCAGAAGAAAACATTATGATAACATTAACTAATAAAGGATACATAAAAAGAACTACGTCAGAAATCTATAGAAGCCAAAACAGAGGCGGTGTAGGTGTAAAGGCTATGTCAACCAATGAAGAAGATTTTGTTGAACACTTGATTAATCAATCTACCCATGATTATATATTATTTTTTACTAATAAAGGAAAAGTGTATAGATTGAAAGGATACGAAATTCCTCAATATAATAGACAAGCAAAAGGATTACCAATTGTGAATCTATTACAATTGGAAAAAGAAGAATTTGTTAATTCAATTATTCCTTTATCAGTCGAAAACGAATTTAAATATTTTGTTTTCGCAACAAAACAAGGAATAATGAAGAAAACCCATATTGAAGAATTTGATAGCATCAGAGTAACAGGAAAAATCTGTATTAATTTAAAAGAAGACGATGAATTAATTGGTGTTAAAAAAACTACAGGAGATTCAAACATTTTAATGGCTTCCAGCGATGGACGAATGGTTGTTTTCTATGAAACAGAAATAAGACCTATGGGAAGAACAGCTAGGGGTGTAAAAGGTATAAATTTATCAAATGCAGAATGTATTGGTATTGAAGTAACCACAGACGATGATAATATAATAATAATTACATCAAAAGGTTTTGGAAAAAAGACCTTAGTATCTGAATATAGAAAAACAAAAAGAGGCAGCAAGGGAGTAAAAGCACTAAACATTACAGAAAAAAATGGTTCTATTACATCTTTTAAAAAGATTGAAGAAAACAAAGACTTGATGATAATTACTGACTTTGGGACAATTATAAGAATACCAGTAGAACAAATACCACAATTAGGAAGAGTAACTCAAGGAACAAGGTTAATCAATCTAAAAGAATCTCAATCAGTTTCAACAATAAGTATAGTTGATCCAGAAGAAAGTAGTGAATTCGATGTTTCACGTGAAACATCGAATTAAAAAGGAATTGAATACTCGATTTCTTTTTTTTATATAAGAATGTTTCACGTGAAACATATGAGAAACAAAAACCAATTATATAAATTTAAAAAACACTCTATAAATGTGTATATTTACCAAGAAATTATTTCCCGGGAAATAATTTAATAACAAAAACAATGTTTCACGTGAAACATCGAGTAAGAAAAAGTTAGTAATTAAGGCGGTTTTAATTGATAAGACTTATTCAAATGCAAATATATTATATTAATCCACCAATGTTTCACGTGAAACATATGATAAGTAAAAACAATTATATAAAGCAAATAGATATCTTATAAACATACTTATTTACTAAAATATTATTTCCTGGGAAATAATTTAATAATAACAAAACAATGTTTCACGTGAAACATTGTAAATTGATATAAGATTATGTTATTCTTTTATTAGCACAATATGTATGTTATAAAATGGTCAGGTTCGGAAGAAAGCAGCCACATTAACCTCTATATATGTGTGCTTTTTTTGTAGAGGTTAAAATGGAAGAAAAAATTTTTAATAAATTATATAAACTAAGTAAAAAAGCTGGTAAAAAATCAGAGTCACCTGTTTCAGCTATTATTGTTAATAATACGGATAATAAAATAATAGCTAAAGCATATAATAAACGAAATAAAACGAATTTAACTATTTCTCATGCTGAGATAGAAGTTATTTCTAAAGCAAATAAAAAATTGAAATCATGGAGATTGAACAATTGTACGCTTTATATAACTATGGAACCTTGTGCAATGTGTAAAAGTGTTATAAGAGAAGCGAGAATTAAATATGTTTATTATTTAATAAAAAAAGAACCTATAAAAAAACAATATAATAAAACAGAATTTAATCTTATTGATTTTCTGAATAGTAATGATATTAAAAACAAATATCTAAAAGACTTATCAAATTTTTGGGAAATGAGACGAAAAAACAAATAATATATGCTATAATATTTTTGGAGGAAAGCGATGGATTATAAAGTATTATATAGAAAATATAGACCTACAAATTTCTCTGAATTGGTAGGGCAAGACAACATTAAAGACTTATTAATTAGCTCAATAATAAATAATAAACTGTCGCATGCGTATATATTTACAGGACCACGTGGAACTGGAAAAACAAGTGCAGCAAAAATATTTGCAAAAACAGTTAATTGTGAAAAATTAATTGATAATAATCCCTGTAATAAATGTAGTTTCTGTCTTTCTTATGAAGAAACTTCTGATGTAATAGAAATCGATGCTGCATCTAATAATGGCGTAGAAGAAATAAGAGAAATTAGAGAAAATGTGAAGATTTTACCAAATAGTGCAAAATACAAGATATATATTATTGATGAAGTTCATATGTTATCTAATAGTGCATGGAATGCTTTTTTAAAAACATTAGAAGAACCCCCTAAACACGTTATTTTTATACTTGCAACAACCGAAATTCAAAAGATACCAATTACTGTATTATCGAGATGTCAAAGATTTGATTTTCAAAAAATAAACGCTGATGTAATTTCAAAAACGTTAGAAATTATTGCAAGCAAAGAAAAAATAAATATAACAAAAGATTCGCTAGATGAGATTGCTTTAATGTCTGATGGAGGATTAAGAGATGCTTTAAGTATTTTAGATCAATTATCTAAAATAGATAAAAAAATCACTTTAATTACACTAAAGAATACATATGGAATAATAACAAAAAGCGAAATAAAAGAACTGTTTGATAATTATTTTAAAAATAATTATCAAATGGTTTTGGATAATATAGAAAATTTTGATAGTTTAGGTGTTAAAGATATTACTTTGATTAATAAAATGCTCGATTATTTATTGGATTTACTTATGAAAGAAAAAACAAATGACAACAAAGTACAATATTTAGAAAAATTAATAAAAGAATTAGAAAGTTGTTATAATAAATCAAATAAATTTCTAATGATAAAAGCTGTTTTAATATCAAATATAAGAAAACAAGATATAGCTCCAGAAATTTTAGAACAACAAGAAGTTAAATTAGAAGTTTTAGAAAAAAAAGTTGAAAAACAGAAAGAAATTATTTCCCGGGAAATAATTTTAAATCAGAATGAAGATGTATTAGATAAAATAAAAGAAATAAGAATTAATAATTCCTTTGTAAATGCAGACATTAATTTAAAAAAACAGTTTAATAAAACATGGGAATTGTTATTAGAATTATTATTTAAAAATAATGAGTTAAAATTAGAAGGACTACTTAAGGAAAGTAAAGTAGAGGTAGTTTCCCCTACAAATATATTGCTTTCTACAAAATCATACTCAAACAGTGTATTACTTAATTCTATGTCAGAGCAAATTAGCAAATTTTTAAAATCTGAATTTGAATTACTTGTGAAAATAGTTTGTTTAGATGAATCAAATTGGAATGAAGTAAAAAAAGAATATATAAAAACAAAAAAAGAAAAAAAATATGAATTGATAGAAGAACCAAAAGTTGTTATAGATGAAAAAGTTGTTAATAGTGCAGAAGTCTTATTTGGTAATCAATTAATAGAAATAAAGTAAGGAGAAAAAATATGAATATGCAAAACATTATGGCGCAAGCTCAAAAAATGAAGAAAGAAATAGAAAAAAAACAAACAGAAATAGATAATAAAGTATTTCTTGAAGAAACTGAGTTCTTTCTTATAAAAATGAACGGAAAAAGAGAAATTTTAGAACTGAAAATAAATTCTAACTTAATAAAAGATTCTGAAGATGTTGAAGCACTTGAAGAAATGATTAAAATTGGTTTAAAAAATATTCTAAATCAAATAGAAGCAGAAATTGAATCTAAAATGGGTATGTACGGTTCAAACTTTAACGGTTTATTTTAAAATGATATATCCAAAAATTTTAGAAGAATTAATTGAGTATTTAAAAAAACTACCTAGTATAGGAGAAAAATCAGCAGAAAGATTAGCTTTATCAATTTTAGAATTTACACAAGAAGATAACGAATCATTTTCTTTATCAATAAAAAACGTTAAAAAAAAATTACAAAAGTGTATAATATGTGGACATATTAGCGAGTCAGAAAAATGTGATATTTGCTTAAACGAATTTCGTAATCATTCTATGATCTGTGTAGTTGAAGATTATAAAAGCATTTTTATGTTTGAAAAAATAGGGAAATATGAAGGAGTTTATCATGTTTTAAATGGGTTAATCTCACCTATAGATGGTGTTAATCCAGATGATATAAACATAAGTCAATTAATAGATAGGTGTAGAGCTTCTGAAAAAAAAGAACTTGAAATAATTATTGCATTAAAGCCAACTCTTGAAGGAGAAACAACTACAATGTACATCTCTAATTTATTAAGTAGTTATGAAAATATAAAAATAAGTAGATTATCTTACGGAATCCCTATGGGTGCTGAAATTGATTATTTAGACTCTCTAACATTGGAAAGAGCTTTAAAAGATAGAAAAAATTTATTATAATATTTATAGTCTTAATAAATTTTTATAATCATAATATTACTAGGAGACTAATTATGATTCTACGAATTTTAAAAAAAATAATATTTTCAATATTGATTATATATAGCTTTGATTTATTAATAAAAAGTTTAGGTGTTTTTGTGCCATTAAATTTATGGACAATTAGCACAGTTACTATTTTAGGATTTCCAGGACTAGTAACGTTGGCTTTATCATTTTTCTTTTTAATATAGGGGTGGTTAAATGAAACAAGATTTTTTTGAACATTTTAAAAAAAGCAAAATTATGGACAAGCTCTCTCATGCATTTTTAATTGAAACTCAAAACATAGATACATTTTCTGAAAAATTATTATTTTTTTTATATGAACAAAATCTATTAAAAACTAAAAGTTATTTTAATAATATAAATTTAATAATTATAGAAACAGAAGAAAAAGAAATAAAAACAGAGCAAATAATGTATTTACAACAGAGATTTAT
>JAQUDY010000075.1 GCA_028685445.1 Bacilli bacterium | reverse complement strand
ATGTTTTATAAAAAAGAAGTCAATAAAAGAAAACTATTTAAAGAAGATAGTTCTGATATTAAAGAATTTAATTATATTAAAACCGCTAGCACAGAATCTTATATAATTCAAAAATCACTTCATAAGATTATGTTAGATTACTATACTCAAACAAAATATTTTTTTAAACTTTATAATAGAGATACTTATATATATCATTTGGATAATATAATTGTCTATGCATATAAATACGATAATACACCAAATATAGCTTTGAAATCTGGTAAATTAACTTTAACATGGGAAGATAGAGATTTTTGGGCTAAAATATTTGATCCTAATATTGATTATATAGAAGGAAATGATTTTAATTATTTTATTGACTCAGAAGAAAAAACCGAGCTATATCGTTTATTAGCTTTAAATTTTCAATCGACACCGGTTATAAAAAAAGAAGGAATAAACTATATTTATGCTCCAATTAATCATATAGAGGAAGCTATATATAAAACTCTAACTAAAAATAATACGATACCTTTAGATCAAAAAATAAAGAATCAAATGATTTTATATGGTTTTAATTTTGAAAATATAAAAGAAAAATTACTTACAACAGATGGAAGTTTTTATTTTAAAGATCCAACTATTATCGATGAATTAGAGGTTGAGAATTTAGAAGAACATCATTATTTAAATTTACTAAAATCAAAAAAAGATAAAAACTCACTTAATAGAAGTATTGCTAGTATAATTAGCCACAGCAAAAAAAATCCTAAAAAAGTATTAGAAGAAAAAAAAGTAAAAAAATATCCAGAAAAAAAATTAAAATATAGAAATTATGACAATATAAGATTACCATATAAAGACAATTAACAAAAATAATCAACCATTGATTATTTTTATTTTATAAAGAAGCAAAAATGTATTATAATAATATAAGAAGAAGGTGTCACTATGAAAAAAATAATTTTAGTAGATGGGAATAATTTAATGTTTCGTTCATACTATGCAACATTATATAGTGGAGCGCTTATGAAAAACAGCAAAGGATTTGTTACAAACGCATTATATGGATTCGTAACTATGATAAATAAAATCATTAATGAAGAAAAACCAGAGTATATGGCAGTAGCTTTTGATATAGGAAAAAACTTTAGACATCTTAAATATGAAGATTATAAAGCTGGAAGACAAGAAACTCCAAGTGATTTACTAAAACAAATGCCTATTGCAAGAGAAATCTTAGATGCAATGGGAATAAAATACTATGAAGTAGAAAATTATGAAGCAGATGACATTATTGGGACAATTACATTAATGACAGAAAAAGACCCGGATTTTGATGCTACTATTGTTTCTTCAGATAAAGATTTATTACAATTAATAAGTTCTGAAACAGATGTAAAATTATTAAAACAAAAAGATCATGTTAGAATGAATGAAGAGACATTTAGAGAAGAATATGGTATAGAACCAATCAGAATAATTGATTTAAAAGCATTATCAGGTGATGCATCAGATAATATTCCAGGAGTAAAAGGTATAGGAGAAAAAACAGCATTAAAATTACTTAAAGAACATGGAACTTTAGAAAATATATATGCAAATATTGAAAATATTAAAGGAGCAGTAAAAGAAAGATTAATAAATGGAAAAGAAAGTGCTTTTTTTAGTAAAGAGATGTGCACAATATATAGAGAAGTTCCATTATCAGAAGAACTTACTAACATGAAATATTTAGGTCCTAATGAAAATTTAGAAAATATATTCAATGAATTAGAGTTTTACTCGTTAATGAAAAACATCACTAAAAAACATCCTATAGTTACTAGTGAATATAAATTATTAAATAATATTAGTCAACTAGAAAAAACAAAGTTAATATCTTATTATATAGAATGTGATAAATTAAATTATCATCAAAGCGAAATTCTAGGAATGGGAATATATGATGGTAAAAGCGCTTATTTTGTTAAGCCTGAATTAATTAAAGAGGTTTTTGAATTTTATAAAGAAACAATTAAATATACATATGATTTAAAGAAAAATATAATCTTATTAAATGATTTTAATACTAATACGATATTTGATACAATGGTTGCATTTTATTTGTTAAATTATCCTGCAAAAGAGGATCTAGCTTTTGTGATGAATAACGAAAATATTCCAGCTTCATTTTATGAGGAATCTTTAAAAAGCGTCAATGTATTAATGCAAAATGTAACTCTTAAAGCAAGATATATATTTGAAACAAGAGATGATCTAATAAAAAAATTAAAAATGGAAGATATGTATAATTTATTTGATAAGACAGAGATGCCTTTAGTAACAGTATTAGCTAAAATGGAACATCATGGAATAAAATGTGATCCTAAAGTTTTAAAGGAAATGAGTGAAGAAGTAAAAATAAAATTAGAAAATCTTTCTAGTAAAATATATAATTATTCAGGAAAAGAGTTTAATATTAGTAGTCCTAAACAACTAGGAGAGATTTTATTTGATCATTTAGGTTTAACACCCAAAGGTAAAACTGCAACAAAAAATTACAAAACAGATGCAACAACTTTAGAAAAATTATTAGGAAGTCATCCAATCATTGAATCAATTTTAGAATACCGTAATTTATCTAAATTAAACAGCACCTATTTAGAAGGTTTAAATAATTATATAATGAATGATGGTTTAATCCATACTATATATAAGCAAACATTAACCAGGACTGGAAGATTATCAAGTATTGAACCAAATCTTCAAAATATTCCTACTAGAGATGAGATAGGACGAAAAGTAAGAAAAGCATTTATACCAACTAATGACTTGTTTTTAGCATGTGATTACTCTCAAATAGAATTAAGAGTTTTAGCACACATTAGTCAATCAGAAGAATTAATATCAGCGTTTATAAATAAAACAGATATTCATACTAAAGTGGCAAGTGATATTTATGATATTCCAGAGGATCTAGTTACTAAAAACCAGCGTTCTTCTGCAAAAGCAGTAATTTTTGGAATTGTTTATGGAATAAGCGGATTTGGTTTAGGAGAAAATTTAAAACTTTCTCCAGTAGAAGCTAAGAAATTGATAGATAAATATTTAACATTATATCCAGGAGTAAAAAACTATATGGAAGATATAATTAAAGAAGCAAAAGAATACGGAACGGTCAGAACTCTATTTAATCGAAAAAGAGTAATAGAAGAGATTAATAATAAAAACTATATGGTTAGATCAGCAGGAGAAAGAATAGCACTTAATACACCAATTCAAGGAACCAGTGCAGATATTATCAAAATGGCAATGGTTAAAATAAATGAAACGTTAACAAAAGAAAACCTAAAAAGTAAAATGCTTCTTCAAGTTCATGATGAATTAATATTTGATGTTGTATTAGAAGAAAAAGAAAAATTAGAAATCTTAGTAGTTGATATAATGGAAAATATAGTAAAGTTAAAAGTACCAATAAAAGTTGGAGTAGACTACGGTAATAATTGGTACGAGGTATAGTTTATGGATTTCAATAAAATTATCGACAAATATAATTATGAAGAAAAAACTCATAAAATATTAAAAGAAATATATAATGCTCTTGTAAATTATTATGGGGCAATTTATAAAGAAATAATTTATGATGCTTTATTAAATACTGAAATAGTTATAAAAACAGGTGGAACTGTAATATATGATGAGCTAAACAAAAGAGGATACTTAAATCCAAGTAATCAAAAAAACATCGTTAAAAATGAAGACCTTAAAAGAGCTAATGGAGTCTATTTCACAGACTATGATGTTTTTTATAAAGATGAGAAATATTTTTTAGGTGATAGAAGAAGTATTATTATAATAAATGATTTTAATAATCATGAAGCTTTAATTTCTTCATTAATTCATGAAATAGGACATTTAATAAAATCTTATAACCAAGAAGCTGTAATTAAGGAAGACAGATTATATCTTAGGAGTGGTTTAATTGAATCTGTATATAAACTCAATAACGAAGGATTAATTGTTAATAAAGAACTAATTAAAGAAACAGGTGTAGGTTTAGAAGAGGGATTAAATGCACTTGATGAAGAGAACATAATGAAATTATATTTTGAACCGGATTATAAAGTTAAAGGCTATCAATCTTTAGCAACTCTTATTAGTAAATTTATTACTAAATTTGATCTTCAAGAAGAAGTCTTTAATAGTCAATTTTATAAAAATAAACATTCACTAAAAGAAAAACTTAACCCAGAATTATATGAAAAATTAGAATATAGTTTTGATGAATTATATCAAAAGTACTTAAAGTTATTTGCTAATATTTTTAATCCTGAAATATCGAAAGATATAGGCTTAGAGATGGAAGATATAATTATTTCTCAAATGTTACCTATCTTTAATAAATTAAAGGAAAATTCAGTATGCCAGAATTACCAGAAGTAAGAACAGTAGCTAAAGTTCTAAAAAAGTTAAAAAACAAAAAAATATCTAATATTAAAGTAATATACTCTAAAATAATAAATCCAAATAGTTTAGATATTAATTTGCTTATTAATAAAACGTTAAAAGATATAAACACAATTGGTAAATATCTTTTGTTTAATTTTGATGAATATATTTTAATTAGTCATTTAAGAATGGAAGGAAAATATTTTATAAAAAACAAAAATGACACTTTAGCAAAACATGAACATATCATTTTTGATTTTAATGACTCTACATCTCTTCGTTATCATGATACAAGAAAGTTCGGAAGAATGCAGTTAATAAAAAAAGAAGATCTTGAAAATAATTCTAGTTTAAAAAAACTTGCAAAAGAACCTTTTGATCTAGATAAAGATTCTTTTTATAAAGAGGTTCATAAAAAAAACAAAGCGATTAAAACAGTGCTTTTAGATCAAACTATTATAAATGGTTTAGGCAATATTTATGTTAATGAAGTCTTATATGATTCTAAAATTAATCCCTTAAAATTAGCAAATAAATTAACAAGAAATGAAACAAATAATCTTCTTGATTCTTCATGTAAGATATTAAACCTAGCTATTAAAGAAGGAGGAACTACAATAAAAAGTTATACTTCTTCACTTGGAGTAGAAGGGAATTATCAAAAATATTTAAAAGTTCATTTAAGAGAAAATGAACTTTGTGAAATTTGTAATAACAAAATCAAAAAAATAAAAATAGGAGGTAGAAGCACATATTATTGTGAAATATGTCAAAAATAAATGGAAGACTTTTATCGTAAAATATTAAATATAAATCCTTATAAAGAAGACTTAGAATTAAAAATAGCTAAAGTAATAGAAGATTATTCGAAGCTCGTTCCAAAAGATGTAGAAGGTCTCTGCAAAGTTCATTCAATAAATATAAAACAAATATTAAAATCAAAAAATAT
>JAQUDY010000074.1 GCA_028685445.1 Bacilli bacterium | reverse complement strand
CACGGATTATGTTCTATTATATAATCACAAAAGATTTTTTAATAAGCTTTCCATTTGCGCATTATTTAATAGCAATTCTAATAATAATTTTAATAATGATTATAATGGTCTACTATTCATTTAGTAAAATTAAGAATATAAATATTATAGAAGTAATTAAAGATGAAAGATTTTAAAAAAATCTAATAAAACAAACAAAATTAATTCCTTGAGTTTAATAATAAAAAAGGCTATACTTAATATAGAGAAATCTTTAATATAGAAGGAGAATTTTTATGAATAAACATAAAGCATTAGGTCCTATTTTAGCAATTATATTTGTTTTAATTTTATCTTCCATCGGATATTTTTCAGGAAAATATATTGCTTATAAATACAATGAAAAACATCAAACAGAAAAAAACATATTTGAAATTATTAAAATAATTCAAGAAGAAAAACCTATAAATTATATTTTAGATAAAGAGCCTGCCACATTAGCCGAGTTATGTAATAAAAATACCGGTACTTGCGATCAAGAAGTAGGAGTACTAAAATTAAATGGCGTAGATATAAAACTTTATATATATGCAAATTTTGATAACCCAAATAATGAGCCTACAACTTACTTTAAGCTTAATAATAAAAAAATAGGTTCATTTGTTTATTTAGATAAGTTTGCTATTTTAGATAAAAAATATTTACTAACAACAGAACCTAATAGTTATAATGATAATTATATTATTCATATTTATGATAAGACTGGAAAGGAATTAGCAAGTTATGAAGCTACAAAGACTTCTAAAGATTTAATTATCAAAGATAATGAAATTAATTTTGAATATTGTAATCCAGCTGATTCTATTATAGAAAATGATAAAGCTTTACCGAAAGTTTCTTCTTTTAAAGTAGTTAGTACTAATATTACTAAAAAAGAAGAGGTTTCTTTCCAATATAAAACTTGTACTTAAAAAGTACTTTTTTTATATAATTTATATCTTTACACTTATACTGCAAAAGTATCGGGTTTTATTATATAATAGTAATAGAGGTGAGAATATGCGTGTTATTATAACTGCTGGTGGAACAGGAGGACATATTATTCCTGCTCTTGCTATTGCAAGTAAAATAAAAGAGTTAAATAAAAATTCGGAAATCCTTTATATAGGGACTCATAATCGAATGGAAAAGGATATTGTCCCTTCTTCAGGATACCGTTTTGAAGCAATTGAGATATATGGTTTTAATAAAAAATTAATTAGAAGAAACATAAAGAATATTAATTTAATAAGAAAAGCTGTGAAAAGATGTTTAGAGTTAATTGATGAATTTAAACCAGATGTTGTAGTAGGGGTAGGAGGCTATGTTACATATCCAGTTATTAAAGCAGCAAAAAAAAGAGGAATCAAAACATTTATTCATGAACAAAATAGTATTCCTGGAAAGAGTAACCGCGTCTTAGCAAAGTCAGCTGATAAAATTGGAATTAGTTTTGAAGATTCAATAACTTATTTTGATTCTAAAAAAACAGTTTTAACTGGAAATCCATGCTCAGAGAATGCTATAGATATAAAAGCTATACCTAAAACTAAATATGGTTTAAATAGAAATAAGAAAAGCATTTTAATAGTCCAAGGAAGTTTAGGTTCAAGTGCTATGAATCAAAAGATGAAAGATTTCTTAAATAGTGTAGAAAATGAAAATTATGATATCTTATATATAACAGGAAAAGATCATTATGAAGAATTTTCTAAAAATAAATTCAGTAAAAATGTTCACTTAGCACCATATATAGATAATTTAGCTGCGTTAATGAAAGATGTTGATTTAATTATATCTAGAGCTGGTGCTAGTACTATAAGCGAAATAATCGCTTTAGCACTTCCTAATATACTAATACCTAGTCCTTACGTTGCTAACAATCATCAGTTTTATAATGCTTTAAGTATAAAAGAAAATAAAGCTGGAGAAATGTTAGAAGAAAAAGATTTTACAAAAGAAAAACTAAAAGAAAAAATAAATAAAATATTAGATAACCCGAAATATTTAAGTGAAATGAAAGATAATTTACAAAAGATATCTATTAATAATAGTAGTACAATAATTTATAATGTATTAAAAGATTTAATAAACAAAAAGTAGGTGATTAAAATTGAAAACAAAAAAAAGAAAATTAAATATAAAAAAAATGTTTATTTTAATTTTATTTTTATATTTAATTGGATGCAGCTCTTATTATGTTTATAAAAAGCCAATTCAAAATATTATTATAACAGGTAATGTATATGTAAAAGATGTTCAAATTATAGAATTAGCTAAAATAAAAGATTATCCATCGATTTTTAGTATAAATATTAAAAACATGCAAAAAAGCATAAAAAAAGAGCCTATGATTGATGAGGTTTTGATAAAAAGAAACTTAAAATTTCAATTAAAAATAAATATAACAGAAGCCAAAATGGTTTTGTTAAATACTTCGAATAATAATTTAATACTTAGTAATGGGAAGTCCATTCCTAATACATATAATTATCAAGGAATACCTACTTTAATTAATTATACTAGTGAAAAAGTCTTGAAAAAGTTTTCCTTAGGTTTAGGGGAAGTTGATCTAGGTATTATTGGATTAATAAATGAAATAGAATACTCACCAACAATGAGTGAAGAAGGAGTAAGTTTAGATGAAGAGAGATTCATTTTGTATATGAATGATGGAAATACAGTATATACTAATGCAGAAAAATGTTCTACTTTAAATCATTACAAAGAAATATATGCAAGCCTTAATGGTAAAAAAGGAATCTTAAATTTAGATAGTGGGAACTCTGAAAACTTTGTCTTTACTAGTTATTAACATGAATTATAATAATGAATTTAAAAAAATACTTAAAAATATTAAAGAAAATAAATTATTACTTCATAGTTGCTGCGGACCATGTTCAACAAGTGTTATAGAAAAGCTTACTACTTATTTTGACATTACGGTTATTTATTATAATCCTAACATTGAACCACTTAATGAATATTTAAAAAGAAAAGAAGAACAACTTAAATTATTAAAGAAATTAAATATTAAGCATTATGAAATAGAGTATTATAATGAAGAGTTTAATCAGGTATCAAAAGGTTATGAAAAAGAACCAGAAAATGGTGCTAGATGTTATTTATGTTATAAGTTAAGACTTGATAAAACAGCAAAAATAGCAAAGGAAAATTCATTTGATTATTTTGGAACTACTTTAACAGTTAGCCCTTCAAAAAACAGTAAAGTAATTAATGAATTAGGAATTAAAATAGAAGAGAAATACAACATCAAATTTTTACTATCCGATTTTAAAAAAGAAGATGGATATAAAAGAAGTTTAGAATTATCGAAAGAAAATAATTTATATCGCCAAAATTATTGTGGATGTTTATATTCAAAGAAAGGTTGATAAAAATGAATAATAAAGGTTTTACATTAGTAGAAGTTTTAGCAGTAATTGCTTTACTAGGAATAATAATGGCAATTGTTTTTCCAGTTTTAAACAGCACATTATTTGATACAAAAACTTCCATAAATAAATTAGCAGTAAAAAACATCAAAGAATCAGCTGAGATGTTAGCACAAGACATATATGTCTGTAATGGGACAAGCCCAGTTTTAGATATTTTGAAGAATGAATTAAATTATTCTGAAGTAAAAAATTGCAAAGATGCAAGAGCTAAGTTAGAAAGTGGTATCGATGTTCCAATAGAGGTTTTGATTAATAATAATTATATAACAAAAGCTAGCAACTGTGAAGGTTACATTCTAATGTATATGTCTGGAAATAAAATGTCTAATATTAATGTTGATGCAAGCAACATAACTTGTAAAAGTTAGGAGAAAAAATGGGATTATTTAAAAAATTTAAAAAAATTTTCAAAGCAGATGAAAAAGCAAATATAGAAGCCTACGATAAAGGACTAGAAAAAACAAGAAAAGAGTTTATTAATGAGCTTAACTTATTAGGAGTAAAATTTACTAAAGTAACAGATGACTATTATGAAGAATTAGAGCATCTTTTAATTAAAGCAGATATTGGCATTAGAACAGTAAGTAATTTTATAGAACGCTTAAAAATTAGAGTTAAACATGAAAATATTACAAACCCTGAATTTTTACAAGAAGTAATAGTAGATGAACTATTTATGATTTATGTTGAAGGAGAATCTTTAACAGATAAAATAAACATAGCCTCATCAGGACCTACAATTATTTTAACAGTCGGAGTAAATGGAGTAGGGAAAACAACTACAATCGGAAAACTTGCTTATAAATATAAAAAAGAAGGTAAGTCAGTAATGTTAATAGCTGGAGATACATTCAGAGCCGGAGCCGTACCTCAATTAGAAGAGTGGGCACTAAAATCAGGAGTATCTTTTGTTGGAAAAGAAAATGTTGATCCTGCAAGCGTAATATATGATGGTTTAGAAAAAGCTATTACAGATAATGTAGATATAGTTTTAATAGATACAGCAGGAAGATTACAAAATAAAGTTAATTTAATGAAAGAATTAGAAAAGATTAATAAAGTAATAGGTAAGCATATACCTTCTGCACCTCATGAAACACTTTTAATTATTGATGCAACTACTGGACAAAATGGAATCAGTCAAGCCGATGCTTTTAAAGAAATAACTAATATTACTGGAATCGTTTTAACTAAGTTAGATGGAACAGCAAAAGGTGGAATCGTTTTAGCGATTAAAGAAGAAGTTAATCTACCAGTTAAGTTTGTTGGTTTAGGTGAAAAAATTGAAGACTTAAAACCATTTGATATTGAAGAATATATATATGGTTTATTTAAGGACATGATATAAATGGATAATTATATTTATTATAGTTCTTTATATGATTATTATGGAAAATTATTAACTGAAACTCAGCAAAAATATTTTGAGGATTATTACTTTAATAATTTATCTTTGCAAGAAATTGCTAATAATTATAATGTGTCTAAAAACGCAATTAGCAAAACTTTAATTGATGTAAACACTAAGCTTGATGATTATGAATTAAAATTATCTCTTTATAAAAATAAAGAGATAATAAAAAAAACACTTATAAATAATGACAAAGAATATAAACAAATAGAAAAATATATTTAAAAAACAAAGCTATTTAATAACTTTTTTTTATTTTTCTTTGGTTAAAATAACTAAAAATATTTAACAATAAAACAGGAATAAATATCATAAATAAACTAAGAAGATCAAAATAACCACTTTTAAAATCTAATGAAATAATAAATAGGACTACCCAAAGTAATATAGAAACCATTTGAAATTTCAAATCTTTATAAATGAAAGCAATATTCCAAAAATAGATATTAAACATAATGTCAAGATAATTAATGCCCACCATGAAC
>JAQUDY010000073.1 GCA_028685445.1 Bacilli bacterium | reverse complement strand
CCGATCTTAAATTCTAAGTATTGTTCTAAAGTTAAACCTTGCATTTGTAGTTGTTGAGTATATTGATTTAATATTCTCTTTATTTCATCAGCGATAATTTCTTCATTAATTTCCACTTCTAAATTTTCAGTAGCTTTTTTTAATAGTTCATCAATATATTTATTTTCAGCATCTGCTTCTTTATGTTCTAATAAATGTTTACTTACTTCACTTTCAAGCTCGTTTTCAGTTTTAACATTCTCATAACCTAAATCTTTATAAAACTCTTCATTAAGTTCTGGTAATATTCTTTTTTTGATACCAACTACTTTAACGGTAAACTCTACATCTTTACCTTTAAGTTCATCTACATAGTCTTCAGGAAATTTTAATTTAATTACTTTTTCTTCATTAAGTTTCATTCCAATTAATGAATCTTCAAAGCCTGGAATAAAAGTATTTGATCCTATTTCAAGTGGGTAATCTTCACCTTTACCACCTTCTAGTTCTTTCCCATCTACTATTCCTGTAAAGTTAATAACTGCAGTAGAACCTTTTTCAATAGTTCCATCATTATCTTCAATAACATCAACATATTTTTCTCTTAAATTTTTAATTTCTTGGGCTATTTCTTCTTTTGTTACTTTTGCTGCTTCTTTTTTTACTCCTAGGTTTTTGTATTCTCCTAATTTAATTTCTGGTCTTTCTATTACTGTAAATTTAAAAGTAGCATCACTTTCACAAATATGCGTTACATCAACTATTGGTTCACATACCGGTTTTAATTCATTGTCTTTAATTACACTGATGTATGCATCATTAAGACATAAATCAACAGCATCCATAAATAAAGATTCGATACCTAATTTTTTTATATAAACATCTTTAGGTACTGCTCCTTTTCTAAATCCGTCTATTTTTATTTCTTTTTTCTTATTTTTAAATGCTTTATCAAGAGCATCTTCCCATTTTTTACCTTCTATAGTTATTTCTAATTCTTTTACATTTTTTTTCATATTATTTCTCCTTTCAACGCAATTAATATTATACTTTATATAGATATTTTATGCAAGAGTCATACTTGATTTGGTCTATTATAAAAATCGTTAACCAATTTTAACGATTTTTATTTTATATGCACCTGTTGGTGACTCTACACTTATTACATCTCCAACTTTTTGATTTATTATAGCTTTTCCTATTGGAGATTCATTTGATATTTTATTTTCTAGTGGGTCTGCTTCCATTGAACCAACGATTTTATATACTTCTGTTTCATTATCATCTATATATTCAATTGTTACATTGCATCCAAGATTAACTTTTGAAGTACAGTTTTTTTTCTCAATTATTTTAGCATTTTCAATCATATACTCTAATTCAGTGATTCTACTTTCTACTTCTGCTTGTTCTGTTCTTGCTGCATCATAATCTGCATTTTCAGATAAATCTCCTTGTGCTCTCGCATCTTTTATTGCTTCTATAATTGCAGGTCTTTTTTCAGTTTTTAACATGTTTAATTCAGTTTCTAATTCTAGGAAACCTTCAGTTGTTAAAAGAATTTCTTTTCTTGACATAACACCTCGTCCCTTCTTGTTTGTTTTAAATCTAGATAAGAATACTACAAAAGTACTTAAAAGTCAAATAAATAAAAACATATATTTTTTCAACTTTTTATAACTAAATATTTAAAGTTATAATACCAAATTAATATATGCAATAAAATTAATTTTATTGCATATATTTTTATTTATCAAAAATTTTCAATCTCATCATATCTCCTGGAGATAAAGGTAAATCTTCTTTTATTTTAATTATCATTTGGGGATGATTAGCGATTTGTATTTCATTATCTTTCTCATCGTAGATATTAGTTATTTTGTAATTTAAACAGTCAATATTTGGTCCGAAAAATTGAACTTCATCAGTTAGTTTAAAGTAATTTCTTTGCTCTATAGTAATTATTCCATTTTTATTTTCAAGTACAATACCTAAAAAATCTTGATTGGACACTTCTTCTATGTTGCTTAGATAATATTGCTCTTCTTCCGTTGGGTGGTTTTTAAAGAATTGAGGCGCTGTTTCTCTATTAGCACACCTATTTAACACTTTTTTTATAAACTCAACATATGTCTCGTCTATTTGATTATTTTTTACCATATCTAGTAATAATCTGTAAGAGTGAAGAACTGTAGCAATGTAATATGTACTTCTCATGCGACCTTCTATTTTAAATGAGTATATACCTGAATTAGCCATATCTTGAATATACTCTATCATGTTTAAGTCCTTACTAGCAATCCAAAAGTTATTATCAACAAGTTTATCATTCTTATCTTTAAGAGTAAAGTTCCATCTGCATATTTGTGCGCATCCGCCTCGATTTGAATCTCTATTTGTTACATAGTTAGATAAGATACACCTTCCGCTAAAACTAGTGCACATAGCTCCATGAACAAAAGCTTCTATAGATATATCTGCTTCTTTTTTTATGCTTTTTACATCTTCTTCCATGGCTTCTCTAGCTAAGACTACTCTTGTTGCGCCTAAGGTTTTATAAAAAAGAGCTGCTTTGCTATTTAAAATTGATGCTTGAGTAGAAATATATCTTTCTAGTTTTAAATTTAATTTATTACAAAGATCTAAAACAGCAATATCACTTACCATAATAGCATCAATTCCAATTTCGTCTAAAAAAAGTAAATAATCCTCTAAACCTACAAAATCTTCATCGTGAAAAACTATATTTACAGTTACATATAATTTTTTATCTTTAGCATGAACTAATTTTACTGCTTCTTTCATTTCGTCGTAAGAAAAGTTTTTAGCATTCGCTCTTAAGCTATAATTTTGTCCTCCAATATAAATAGCATCAGCTCCATAATGGATAGCCATTTTTAGTTTTTCAATGTCTCCAGCAGGAGATAATAGTTCTACCATTATCTTTCCTCCAATTTAAATATAGTTTTTTTGTTTAAGAATTTTTCTTCAGAGTTATTGTAATTTAACATCTCTTCTAGTTTAAAGTTATTAATTTTACTAGCATCAATATAATAAAATAAAATATTATCTTGATTTAAATTGTTAATTATCTTTATATAGTTAAATGGTTTCTTATAAAATAAAATTGTACCATTAGCATTTTCTATAATATTAAACTCATTATTAGAGTTAGTACTTAATAACCCGTTTTTCATCATTTTATAACCTTTATAACGATTAAAGTTAGTTAGTAACATTCTTCTTGAGTACATAGCCTCATTGTACCCAAAAACAGGTAAAACTAATGGTTTTGTTGTTTTGTTAATTATTATCTCTATTTCTCCTTTTGTTAATTCATTAGATATTTTTGCTGAATCAACTCTTGTAAGCCATGAATTTATGCTTATTGAATTAATCACGAAATGTGCTGTGGCCCATATTAAAAAAATATTAGAATCTTTTAAAAGATAATATAAACCTACATCTTCAAAGAAAATACCTTTTACAAATTGAAGTTTAGGAATTATTTTTTTAAAATCATTAATCTTTTTTGTGTCAAATAAGATATTTATATTTAAATACACGTTAATATCTAATTCATACAACTCTTCTAAAGTAAATTCAGGATAACCTATACTAAAATCTTGTAGTGCAAAAAGAAAATTAGTTATCCCAATTTTCTTATACTTTTTTATTTCTTCTATATTTTTTGGACTTATTAATATTTTTTTATTTTTCATCATTTTTTTTAATGCTTACAGATAAGCCATCTCCTATGTCATAAAACTTCGTTATGTATTCTTGATTATTATTTAAAAACTCTATATATTTTTCTATTCTATCAACTATTCCTTTTAGGCTTTTAGTTTTTATTGATGCTTTATTATTAACTAATCCGTGAAATTTTAAATTATCAGAAATAATAACCCCACCAGGGTTTAAATAATGACAAAATTTTTCAAAAAACTTAATATATGCTCCTTTAGCAGCATCTATAAAAATAAGATCGTATTTATGTCCTGCTAAATTTACATCTAAAGCATCGTTATAAACAACTTCTATTCTTTTATCTAATCCACATTTATTAATATTTTTAACTGCTTCACGATATCTTTTCTCATCTCTTTCAATAGTCGTGATTTCTACATCTGAAGTTGCATTAGCCATTAATATTGCTGAATAACCAATTGCAGTGCCTATTTCTAAAACTTTTTTTACATTATTTAATTTAATATATTTCATTATAAATTTAATCGATTCTACTTCAATTATTGGAACGTTATTGGTATCTGCATACCGCTCCATTTCCATAATTACTTCTTTCATTTATAATCCTCCTAATATTCGTGCCACAAATCTTCTTTTATCAAGCTTTGTTTTTTAGCAATATGTTCTGATTCTGTTTTTGTAAAATATGTTTTTTTATTTTTATCAGCAAGAAAATAATAAAAGTCATGCTCTGTTGGTTCTATTGCTGCAGTTATTGAAGATAAACTAGGACTAGATATTGGTCCAATAGGAAGTCCAGCGACACATGTTCCTCTTGTATTATATGGATTACATAAATTTAATTCCTTCAAAGATAAATCAGTTGAAAAATCTTTTTTAACTGCATAATAAGTTGTTACATCAGAACCAAGTGTCCAGCCATCATTTAATCGATTGTAAAATACCCCAGCAACTCCAGCGCGATCATTGCTCCATGCACCTTCTTATTCTATTATAGATGCTAAAGTTAGTAACTCATGAATTTTATAATTAGAAACTTCTAACTCTTCTTTATAAATACTTAATTTGTTTTCCATCGTACTTAACATTTTACCAATTATATCTTCTATGCTAGCACTTTTTTTTATAATGTATGTATCAGGAAATAAATAACCTTCTAGTGGATAATATATTTCAGAATTTAGGATATCATTTTCTAAAAACCAATATTGTTCTATTAATGTTTCTAAATATTTTTCATCAGATAATTTTAAAAATATTTCTTTTTCATTAATATCAAAAGTTTCACTTATTTTTTTCACATAATCTTCTAAGCGTTTTCCTTCTATAAAAGTTATTGTTAAGCTTTCGTTTTCTATTGAGTTTCCACTATTTAAAATACTTATGATTTCATCTACACTCATGCTTTTAGATAATTTATAAGTTCCAGCATATAACTCTTTTTCATTTATTTTCATATAAAATTTAAAGAAAAAAGAATTTTTTATTAAACCTTTTTTATCTAATTCTTCAGCTATTTTTATTTTAGACCAACCAGATTCTACGGTAAATTCTTCCATAGTATCACTGCTTCTATCTGGTGGAGATAAAAAATATAAAGAAACAGCTATAAATATAATTAAACAAGCTGTAGCTATTACACTAAGGATTAAAACTATCTTAGAAATTATTTTATCTAGATTATTCTCCT
>JAQUDY010000072.1 GCA_028685445.1 Bacilli bacterium | reverse complement strand
AAAGTAAATGTTTTAAATAAACTAGATTTTCAAGAAGCGTTCAAAACAGTTATAAAAGCCTTTGTTGGATCAGAAGAATATAGATTATATGAATCAGATTCACAACTAGAAATTGTAGATACAGGATCCAAAATAGAAAAAATATATTGGGATGAAAACATTACTATTAAAGAAGACTTTATAAGTGTGGATGAGCTTATTTTTGATAATACAAATGACATAAGTAGATATTTATTATTTGGGACTTTAGAAGATTTAGAAACCTATGAAATAAAAACAGGTGATGATATTAAATCAATATCTTATAATAATATGTTATCAACTGAAGAATTTTTAATAGTTAATCCTAAGTATACTAGTAAACATGTTTTATTAATACCAGGAGAGAGAGTAAATATTGGATTAATTAAACCGCTTGTAACTGTAACTGCTGAACTTCACGTTGTAGAAGATCTTGTTTATCGTTTTGAAACAGAATACGTAGATGATAAAGATGCGCATTATGGCACGCAAAAAACCATTCAAGAAGGATCAGATGGTATAACTAGGGTTACAGAAAAAGTTTTATACAAAAATGGTGAAATTCAAAATATGATTATTATTAAAAATTTATCAAAAGAAATAAAACCGGTTATTAATAAAATAATTTCTAGAGGAACTAAAAGTTACTCTGGTTCAGGTTTTCAGCACTATTCTGGAAGCACATGGGTTTGGCCAACAGTTAATCCTTGTTTAATAACAAGTAAGTTCGCACCTCGCTGGGGAAGTTTCCATAATGGAATAGATATATCTGGTCCGGGATTTGGCTCTCCAATATACTCATCAACTGAAGGAAAAGTAATATCTATTTACGATTCATGCCCTTCTTCTGGTGATGGATTAAAAGACAATTGCGGTGGTGGTTATGGAAATAATGTTAAAGTCTTAACAAGTGATGGCAACCATACCATTATTTATGCTCACTTAATAAAAGGTGCTCGGGTAAAAGTTGGAGACACAGTAAAAAGAAATCAAATAATAGGTGGAATGGGAAATTCAGGAAGATCATCTGGAACTCATCTTCACTATGAAATTATAAACAATAAAACAGGGTCAAGAGAAAATCCTTGTTCAAGGTTTAACTGTTAGGTAAATATGGAAGTAACAGTACTTGCTAGTGGTTCAAAAGGTAATTCCACTTTAATAAAAACAAAAGAATATAAGATTTTAATAGATGCCGGAATGAGTACAAAATACTTAGAAAACAAACTAAGAGAGTTAGAAATTTTATTACAAGATATAGATTATATATTTCTAACTCATACTCACACTGACCATACTAATGCCTTAAAAACACTGATAAAAAAATGTAAGCCAACAATTATCATGACAGAGAAAATGTTTTTAGATTTACCTTATTTAAAAGATTATGATTCTATAATTATTTTAACTGATGATATAAATATCGGTAATTTAAAAATTGAATCAATACCAACAAGTCATGATACAAGTGATAGTAGAGGATATATTATAACTAAAGAAGATTTTTCTGTTGTTGTAATAACTGATACTGGATACATAAACCAAAAACATTTTAACAAACTAAAAAATAAAGATATCTATATATTTGAAAGTAATCATGATGTCGAATTATTGATGAATGGCAGTTACCCTTCATGGTTAAAAAGAAGGGTATTTAGTGATGTTGGACACTTATCAAATGAAGCTGCATCATATTACTTAGCTAAATTAATAGGACCAAAAACAAAAAAAATAATATTAGCTCACTTAAGTGAAGAGAATAACACTCCAGAAATAGCTCTAGAAAACATAAATGATTATTTTGCTAAAAATAATATAGAGTTTACAAACATTGTCACAGCGAAACAAAATGAAATAACAAAAGGTATCGAAGTATGATAAAATTAATAGTGATAGGTAAGATTAAAGAAAAATATCTAGTTAATATGATAGAAGATTATTACAAAAGAATTAATAAATATCATAAACTTGAAATAATAGAATTACCTGATAATAATCCGAAACTAGAAGCAGAAAGAATTCTAAAAAGGATAAACAAAAATGATATTAATATATCTTTAGATTTAAAAGGAGAAGAATATGATTCAATAAAATTTTCTAAATTAATAGAAGAAAGTTTAATGAAATATTCTAATATCAACTTTATAATTGGAGGATCGTTAGGCCTTTTTGAAGAAGTTTTAAAAAAGAGCAATAAAATAATATCTTTTAGTAAATTAACTTTTCCCCATGGAATGTTTAGAGCAATACTTCTAGAACAAATTTATCGAGGATTTAAAATTATGAATAATGAAAAGTATCACAAGTGAGGTTTTATGGAAACAGATTTTTTATATGTAGTTGGAACAGCGTTTATTAAAGATGGAAAACTATTAATAAGTATGTCACAAAGAAGTGCTAAAAAAGGGAAATATACTTTAGTAGGCGGCGGCGTAGAAAATGGTGAAACATTTAAAGAAGCAGCAAGAAGAGAATGCCAAGAAGAAATAAATAATGGTTTTGATATTTTAGAAGAAGAACTAGAAGAAATATTATGCTTTAGAGAACCAGCATTATCAGATCCAAAAGTAAATATCGAAATGCATATGATGTTAGCAAAAAAGGATATAGATGTTGAATTATTGCCAAATGATGAAATTATTGAATATAAGTGGTTTACTCTAGGTGATGATCAATCTTGTCTTGCAACAGCAATAAAAGACCACTTTATTCCATGGGCAATTGAACATGAAATTATGTATTAATTAAAACCTAAAATAAAATCTTAGGTTTTTTATAAAGGAGAATTATGAAAAACAAACAACTTATAATGGATGTTAATGAAAAACCAAAACTATTCAAGTGGATTATACTTTCAATCCAACATGTTTTCGCAATGTTTAGTGCTACTATATTAGTTCCTATTTTAGTTAACTCGGGAGCAGGTGCTGAAGTATTATCTGTTCCAGTTGCGTTATTTGCTGCTGGTTTTGGGACTATTTTATTTTTAATTTGTACAAAAGGAAAATCCCCTACTTTTTTAGGAAGTTCCTTTGCATATATAACACCAATAATAGCAGCATATATGATAGGTGGAATTGGCGCTGTATTTACAGGAATTATGTCAGTAGGACTAATTTATATGTTGATTTCTTTAATTATTAAGATGACAGGAAATAACTGGATAAATAAATTACTTCCCCCGATTGTAGTAGGTCCTATGATAATGATAATTGGTTTATCTTTATCATCATCAGCTGTATCCCAAATTGGATTAGTAGAAGGTGGATTTGATTTAAAGAATTTAATAATCGCGGGAGTATCATTTTTGGTTGCTGTATTAGTGTCACTTAGAGCTAAAGGCTTTTTAAAAATTATACCTATATTATCAGGAATAGCAGCTGGGTATACTTTAGCAGTAGTTTTTAATATGGTTGATTTTAGTTTACTAAATCAAGCAAAATATTTTGCAATTCCAAATTTCAAATTTCCATTTATTCACTATAATCTGAATTTTTCAGCAATACTTACCATCGTTCCAATAGGAATAGTGACATTAGCAGAGCACATAGGTGATCAAAAAATATTATCTTCAATAATAGGAAAAGATATTCTTAAGGATCCTGGCTTAGAAAGAACGCTTTTAGGAGATGGAGTAGCAACATTTTTCTCAGCTTTTATGGGGAGCTCAGATACAACAACATATGGTGAAAACGTATCAGTTGTAGGAATGACTAAAGTAGCATCAGTCTGGGTTATAGGACTCGCCGCTGTTTTTTCGATCATACTTGCTTTTTTTTCTAAATTCATAGTATTATTTGCAACCATTCCAGCTCCAATATTAGGTGGAATTTCAATCCTATTATTTGGTTTTATTGCAAGTAATGGTATTAAAACATTAGTAGATAATAAAATTGATTTTAGCAATATGAGAAATATCGTAATAGCATCAACAATGCTTGTCTTAGGTTTAGGTGGTGCAGTATTGTCTTTTACAAATGGAAATGCAATCATATCAGTCTCAGGCATGAGTTTGGCTGCCATCATAGGTGTTATATTAAATTTATTATTACCTGAAGAAAGAGCTGAAGCATGATAAATAATGACTGGGATATTATTTTAGAAGAAATCTTTTCAAGTAAATATTTTCAAAATCTTAAAAAGATCGTAGAAGAAGAATATTTAACTAAAATTATTTATCCTCCAAAAAAAGATTTATACAATGCTCTAAAACTAACTTCTTTTAGTAATGTTAAAGTAGTTATCGTAGGACAAGATCCTTATCACGGAGAAGGTGAGGCTAATGGCTTATGCTTTTCTGTAAATAAAGATATAAAAATACCACCATCACTTAGAAATATATATAAAGAATTGGAAAATGACTTAGGGATAAAAGTATCTAATAATGGAAACTTAACCCCTTGGGCTAAAGAAGGTGTTTTGTTATTAAATGCGACGTTAACTGTAGAAAAAGACACTCCAAATAGTCATAAAGATATTGGGTGGGATAAATTCACAAATTATATTATCCAAAAACTAAATGATAAAAAAGACCCCATAGTGTTTATTTTATGGGGAAATTTTGCTAAAAGTAAAAAAAAGTTTATAACTAACAAAAATCATCTAATAATAGAATCGACTCACCCTTCTCCTTTTAGTGCATATAATGGCTTTTTTGGAAGTAAACCATTTTCTAAAACAAATAATTTTCTAATTAAAAATAATAAAAAACCAATTAATTGGAAAAACGAAAATTTAGGTTAAATATTCTAAATAATATGATATAATAACAATTAATTTAATTTAGAAGGAAGTAGTATGAAAAAAACAGATTTAAACCTAAAAAAGTTATTAAAAATAACTGAAAAACTAACAATGGAAATGACAGATTTAGAATACATAGAGCCTAACTTTTACTTATGTGCAGATGAATTTGCAGAATACTGTCCTAAAATGGCTAATAATCTAATAGAATTAGATAAACTTAATTTAATTGAAGCTGCAATCTATCTTTATTACAGTGCCGCTAATACAGCTGATAATTTAATTCTTAATAAAGAAGAATTTCTAAAGACTTTTAAAAAATTTGATAGTAATTTATCATTAATATTAAATGATGAAACAGTTTTAAAAACTATTCTGTCTAAATTTAATAATGTTTTACAATTTATCAATTATATATCAAGTGTAAAAAACGATTTTTATGAAGATGATTCATGTTTGTTACTAATAGAAGCAAGTTATTTATATTTATATTTAGAAATAGCAAGTTCTTTAGATAAGTATGAAGAATTCTCAAGATATAGTTTTAATCCAGAGGATTTTGTAATTGTATCTGAAGAAGAACCAGTAAAAAAAGATGATTTAGTAAAACTAATAGTAAATTATTACACTGAGAATCCTAACTTAATAAATGATAACATATTAGATTTTATAGTTGACTTTGATAATGTTGTTGTAGAAATAATAGAAAAAAACAATCAACTAGTTCCAACAAAAAAAACTGAACTAAAAGATGAATCAGTTAAAAAAGAAACGAA
>JAQUDY010000071.1 GCA_028685445.1 Bacilli bacterium | reverse complement strand
AGCGGACTATTTGTTTTAACATCTGAATCTTTATAAATATTATTAATAGTTATAGCGTTCATTCTACTATTAATTTTGTCAAAGAACTTACTTAAAATTAATAAGAATATATATAAACTTATAAAAGAAATTAGTATGAATAATATTAAACTTATAATGCTGGTTTCTTTTATTATATTTGAATAAACTGTTGTCAAAGGATAAATAGCACTCAATTTATCTACAAGTGATTTACTAAGATTTGCAAAATCTATTGATGTCATATTCTGCATTTTATAAGAAAAATAAAACAATATAAAGATAAATATTACACTAATAAGGATATTAACAAAGTTTTTATATTTAAATCTTGAAGAAACATCTGTAAATAACGACCCAATAAGTGCTCCTATTATGGTTGGTATTATAGGAATAAAGAAAAATGATAACCAAAACAATACATGAAAACTAATACTTTGTACTGTTCCATTTATATAAGCAAGGTATGTAGGAACCATTAATAATAAAACAAAGATGAAATTAATGAAATACAATACAAATAATTTACTTAAAATAATAGTACTTTTTTTTATTGGTAAGCTTAAAAGAAGCGGATAGTCTTTAGCATTAAATAAAGTCTTGTTAACCTGAAAAGTTGTAGTTAAGAGTAAATAAAAACTTGATAGAGACATTGCTGCTACTAGAAGCAGATGTTCAAGCTCCATATTTTTTAAGGCTTTTAAAGTAAATGATGCTCCATAATAAACAGAGAATCCTAAGAATCCAAAGGCATAAATATACAGTAAAATCATTGGTATTGTTTTCTTAAAATCAAAGAATGTAAGTAAATTTATTTTAATTAGTTTAGCTAGCATTTTCATTTTGTAACTCCAAAAATATATCTTCTAGTGATTTATCTTTTAAT
The DNA here is from genome assembly GCA_028685445.1 of Bacilli bacterium. GTDB lineage: Bacteria > Bacillota_I > Bacilli_A > RF39 > UBA660 > DUUS01. The sequence goes on along the minus strand of JAQUDY010000071.1, from coordinate 4,795 downwards.
ACTTTATTCATTTCTCCGGTTACAATTAGTTTGCCATGTTTTATGATTGCAACCTTATTACAAAACTTTTCTGCAACTTCTAGAATATGAGTAGAGAAAAAGATTGATGTTCCATCTTTAGTTAATTCTTTCATATAATCTTTTAATTTTTTAGTAGCTACTGGATCAAGACCAACAAAAGGCTCATCTAATATTAAATATTTGGGACTTCTTATTAAAGCACTTATTATAATTAATTTTTGTTTCATCCCATGAGAATAAGATGAAATAGGATTAGCTAAAAATTCTTTTAATTCAAAATCAGTAGCGTATTTATTAATTTTATCAATTCTTTTCTCATCTAAATTATAAACATCAGCTATGAAATTTAAATAGTCGATACCTTTTAAAAAGTCATATACTTCTGGAGAATCTGGTATATAAGCTATTTTCTTTTTTACTTCAAGCGGATTATCTTTAATAGATATATTATCATATAAAATATCTCCTGAATCAAACTCTATAAGATCAGTCATTGCTTTAATACAAGTTGTCTTCCCTGCTCCATTGTGCCCGACAAACGCAAAGATATCACCTGCATCAATTCTAATAGATAAATTATCTACTACAGTTTTGTTGCCATATTTTTTGGTTAAGTTTTTAATTTCAATCATTTAAATACCTTCTTCCTAAACTTATTATAATATATATAGCGCATGCTGTAAATGATTCTTCATAGTATAAATAAAAGGATATATGCCAACATAATAATGGAGGATGATTATGAAAAAAATACCGAATATGATTTCAACAAAAGACTTATCTTACATATCAGATATGTTTAATTGGAATATTGTTGCTGCAAAAAAATATGATTATTATTTAAATCAATGTGAAGATGAAGAATGTGTAAAATTACTTAATGAGCTTAGTGATCTTCATCATCAAATCTGTGAAGATTTATTAAACTTGATAGAAGGGAATGATGGTTAATGGAAGACAAATATATTATGATGGATGTTTTACTTAATGAAAAATATTTAGTACACAATACATCCACAGCATTAAACGAAGCTTCTAGTGATCATGTTTATAAAATATATCTTGATACTTTTAAAAAATTAAGCGAGGCAGCTAAAAGTGTTTTTACATTATGTTATAATAACGACTGGTATCAATTAGAAGAAGCACCAAAAACAAAAATTTCAAAAGAGCATGACAAATTATCTACAGAACTAGGTTGATTATAACCTAGTTTTTTTGTATAATGTTTATGCGGGCGATTAGCTCAGCTGGTTAGAGTGCTACGTTGACATCGTAGAGGTCATTGGTTCGAGTCCAATATCGCCCACCATTTAAAAATAAAACCTTACATTGTAAGGTTTTTTAGTGCATTCTATGATAATTTTATATTAAAATATTCAAAACATTTTATGTTCCTTTTTTTATATTACAATCTTTCTTTTGTAGATTTAAAGGAATTTTATATGTTATAACCTTTTCTTCTAAATCGGTTATATATAGTTCAATATAAAGTTCTGTTTTTATAAAATCTTTACATATTGAATTATAATTCTCTATATAAAATGATAAATTTTGAAGGTATTCATCTAACGTTATATAAGCATCTTCTATTTTATGATTACTGATTTTTTTGTTTATATTATTAGAAGACTCATAAAGAATTGATTCTATATTTTTATAAACTTTTTTATCTGGAGCTCCACAATATTCTATTTGAGAAATATAAATTGTTGATTTATCTTTATTATAAGCAATGCTTCCTGCTATTTTAAAATTTTCACATTCTGCTGATAGCGTTTTAAAATTAAAGTCATGTTTGTGAAATAAAAGAAAATAGATAATAAAGAAAAATACAAATATTGTGATTGTTAGTAAAATTGTTCGTATTTTTTTATTATTAGAGTTTGTTTTTCCATCTAATATTAAATTTAAATCAATTTTAAATTCATCACTTATTAGTTTTAATGTGGATATATCAGGAATGTTTTTTCCGTTTTCCCATTTACTTACTGCTTGATAAGTAACTCCTAACTTATCAGCAAGTTGTTTTTGAGTTAGTTTATTATCTTTTCTTATTTTTCTTATAATATTGCCTATTTTTTCTTGATCCATATTTTAACACCTTTTAACTATTGTAACATATTAAATTCTAAGATAAAAAAACCTAATTAGGTTTAAATTATAATAATGGTGCCGAATGAGAGAATCGAACTTTCGACTGACCCTTACCATGGGCCTGTTATACCACTTAACTAATTCGGCTTATTAACATTATATCAAAGTGATGATTTTATTCAACAACTTCATTTGATTTTTGAAGAAGATAGGCTTCATGCAAGTTTTCGAATAATGAATATACCGTCATAGGACCTACTCCTCCTGGAACTGGAGTTATTAATTTTGCTTTTCTTTTTATCTTTTCAAAATCAACATCTCCATATAACTTATTTTCAAACTTTGTTATTCCAACATCAATAATAACAACGCCTTTTTTTACCATATTTGATTTTATTAAGTGTTTTTGACCAGCTGCTACAATTAATATGTCAGCTTTTCTAGTAAAAAGTCTTAATTTTTTTGTTTTAGAATGACATATTGTAACGGTGGCATTTTCATTAAGTAATATATCACTTATTGGTCTTCCTACTATATTACTTCGACCAATAACAACTACATTTTTTGATTCTAAACTAATATTATAATACTTTAATAATGTTATAATTCCTTTAGCGGTGCACGGAATAAGACTTTTTTTATTATTAATTAGTTTATTTACATTTAAAAAATGAAAACCATCAACATCCTTTTTAGAATCTATAGCATTTTGAATCGTTAAAATATCATAATGATCAGGAATCGGAAGTTGAACTAAAATACCAGTTATATCACTTTTATTTAACTTAGTTATCACTTCTAATAACTCTTTTTCGTCTATGCTTTCTTTAAATTTTAGATGTTTAAAGTCAATCTTTAATTCTTTTGCCATATTCTCTTTTTGTTTAATATAAATGCTACTAGCTAGGTCATCTCCAACTTGAATTACAGCTAAAGATAATTTGTTGTGTTTAATTTTAGATTTTAATTGTTCTAAATAAATATTACTAATTTTTTTGCCGTCAATTATATTCATGTTCCCTCCTAAAAAAAGAAAGCCTATTTCAATGCAAATTTATTCATTACAATAGGATATTCTCATTGATCTACCTTTTCTATTTTACTAGATTTATCTAATTCGTTTTTACATAAAATAACAACTTCATTATCATTTGTTAGATCTAAAGTGTAATAATATATCCAGTCATCTGATTTTAATGTCTTTATAACTTTGTACTTTATACCATCTAGATTAATGTTTTTCATTTTTTATTTCTTCTAAACCTTTCATTTTTAAATTAGAAATTTCTTTAAATAATTTTTCGTTTGCTTTTTTTAAATCCATACTTTTACCTACTTTAAAAGGATTTCCGAATCTAATATTTAAATTATTTCTTTTGAATATCTTATATTCTCCAGTTATAGCAAATGGTACTATTGTAGCATTAGTCTTTTGAGCCATAGAAACCACTCCAAATTTAAAAGGAAGTAAAAAATCGCCTGTCTTATTTCTTGTTCCCTCGGGAAATACACCTAACGCATAACCGTTATTTAAAATATCTATAGCAGCAGTTTTAGCCTTTTCATCTTTAATACTACGATTAACTGGAATACAACCAGCCATTTTAAAAAACCAAGCTGTTTTAGGGTTATCAAAATATTCTATTTTAGCCATATAATGTAACATCCTTTTAGTTGATAATATTGCTAAATTTTGATCGAATAAATGAATATGGTTTCCTGCTACTATAATGGGTCCTTCTTTTGGTATTATATCATTATTAATAATCTTAGGTCGATATAATATTTTAAATAACATTCCTAAGATTAATCTTAAAAATGAAAATTTATAATAATGTTCTTCTTTTTTCATTTCTTTTCTACTCCATATTTTTTAGAACAATCTTCTTCTAATTTTTTAAAATTTACTTTTCCGATTAAAGTTTTAGGAACAGTTTTAATATATTCATATGCAATAGGCATAGAATATTTGGCTACAGATTTTTCTAAATACTTTTTAATACTTTGAGTTAAGTCTGTACTTTTAACATAATTCTTTTTTAACACAATATTAGCTACTGGGACTTGTTTTTTATAAGGATGAGGTACTCCTACTACAACTGCTGTTTCTATTGCAGGATGAAGCGCTAAGAGTTGTTCCATATATTGTGGATAAACATTGTATCCGCTTGTAATAATCATTCTTTTTAAGCGAGATTCAAAGAATATAATTCCTTCTCTATTTTTATAACCTATATCTCCAGTATGGAGCCATACTTTCCCATCTGGGTGTTTTACTAAAGTATTTTTTGTTTCCTCTACTTCATTCAAATACCCCATCATTATTGAAGGTCCACAGACACATATTTCGCCTTTTTTATTTGGTTTACATTCTTTAAATGAATCTAATTTAAATATTTTTACTTCAGTGTTAGGCATCGGTATACCTATAGCACCTTCTTTATAGTAATGACTTGGTGATAGAATAACCACAGCAACACTTTCAGTTAAACCATATCCTACTCTTAATTGTGCTGATGAACCGTGTTCCATTAAATAAGTATTAACTCTTTTACGCAACTCAGGTTTTAAAATGTCTCCTCCTGAAATACAATCAGTAACAGATTTTAAATAGGTTTTTGACTGTTCATCACTATTAGCAAGTGCTTCAAATAAAGTTGGAACTCCTACTACTAAA
>JAQUDY010000070.1 GCA_028685445.1 Bacilli bacterium | reverse complement strand
AACAAATAGTTATAAAAAATCTGGTTTTGGTTTTATCGGATGGTCTGATACTCCATCTGGTCCAGTAAAACACAATAATTCTGGAACGATAATTATTAATTCAAATACTACTCTTTATGCAGTGTGGGCTGAGGTTACTATTTACAGTATTAGCTTTGATGGAAATGGAGCCATTAGCGGCTCAATGTTAGATGTTGAGTGTATTGAAAATGAAAGTTGCCAGCTTCCAGAAAATAAATTTTATAAAACAGATTATACTTTTGCCGGCTGGTCAGAAACTAAAAATGGCGAAGTTAAATATAGAAACTCTAGTAATGTAGTTATCCACTCAAATATGACTCTTTTCGCAATATGGGACATTTTAGATGAAATACCTCCAACTATAGTTTTTACACCTCAAAAAGAATTAAATACAGGCACAAATGTTTATCCTACATCCGTTTTAATAAAAGTAAGTGCAACAGATAATTTATCTGAAATAAAAACAGTAAAATACTGCACTTCTATAAATTCAAGTTGCTTGCCAACAATAACCATTGATAATGATTCTAGTATAAATTTACAAGGAAGAACTGGAACAATATTAAATAATACTATTTGTGCACTTGCAATAGATGCTGCAGATAATACCAGTTCTGTTGTTTGTAATCAATATAAAGTTGATAGTGAAAATCCAAACTTAACATGCACTAGCGGTGAAAGGTGGAGTAATAATAGATCATTAGTAGAATGTAGTTCTTCAGATAATGTAGGAATTAGAAAATTAGAAGTCAGCACTGATAATATTAATTGGTCAGAGTTTAGTACTATTAACCCGCTAGGACCATTTGAGCGTAATTATACAAAATCTTTTTATGCAACAATGTATCACAACTACATTAAAGTAACTGATGCACCAGGTCTTACTTTTATTGATAACAATGTCTTTGCTAAAATAGATAAAACCCCGCCAATAGCGGCAGTTATTGATATAGCAGCATCTCTTGCTCATCATGAGAATATCTCAAGTATAGAGTGCACAAATAATGAACTTTTACCAAATGGTGATAATAATAGTAACTATAATAAATACGCTAACAATTCTTGCACTATAAATACTAAAGATCCAGATGTAGACTGGGGAGTAGTATGGTACTGGCCAGATGACTGGGCTTATGATGATGGATATTCTGGAGTAGATTACTTAACATATAGTGGAGATTGTTCAAGTAACAGGTATAATGGCGGAACAATTCCATGCTTAACAAGTCAAAGTGAAAACTCAGTTAATATATATTCAGTAGATAAAGCTAGAAACAAAAGTTTATATTACTTAAAGTTAACTATAAATTAGAAAGGAGACTTATGAAAAATAAAATAATAATTGTATTAATAATTATATTAATTTTAATATTAGGAATAACTACTACAATATATCTAAAAGAAACGAGTAAAGAAAAAAAACCGGCAAATAATAATCATATAACTACTAAAAGAACAACTTCTACTTCAGTCACACTTAGTAATGAAGAAATATTATCACTTCTTAGTATTTATGAAGAAGAAAATACAACCTTGAAAATAACTAAAGAAACAGAAGAATACCGTCATGTTGAAAGAATAGATAACAATACAAAAGAAGCGGATATGGTTTGGAGCGTAAATATTTATACCGGAAAAGTAGATATTGTAAATATAAAACACCAAGTACAAACAGGTGGTGGAAGCTCTTGAAAAACAAAGGTTTTACATTAGTTGAACTGCTCACTGTTATTGTTGTATTAAGTTTACTAGCAGCTATTGCTATTCCTTCTACTATAGCAATAAATAGCAGAATAAAAGAAAAGTTACTTGAAGAAAAAATAACTTTTGCTGAAAAATCAGCGATATTATGGGCACAAGATAATAAAGAATGTTTTACTATAGATGATTGTCCATATCTAGAAAGTGAAGAAATTTTATTTAAATCAAGCACTGTATCAAAAACCGCTTCTTTTAACTTAGAATTTCTTGTTATAGAAAAATATTATGAGTATGATGAAGATACAAAAATAATAAATCCTTTCGAAACAGATAAATGTTTAAATAATTATATGGTAAAAGTAAAATATGATAAAAAAAGTAAAATGTTTACTTCAGATATTTCTTTAGATAACCAAGAAAGTACTTGTCCTTAGCAAAAAACAAACAATGTTTGTTTTTTTTACTAAATATGATAAAATTATATAGACAAAAGGGGAGATTCTCGTGAGAAAAACAGTTTGCTTAATTGGAAGACCAAATACCGGTAAATCAACACTTTTCAACCGTTTAATAAAAGAAAAAAAATCAATAATTGATGATTTACCAGGGGTTACAAGAGATAGAATATATGGAATAGCAAATTATGAAAATAAAAGTTTTCATTTAATAGATACTGGTGGAATAGATTTATCGGATGAAAACTTTAATGAGAACATTAAAATGCAAGCTGAACTCGCAATGGATGAATCTGATGTTATTATCTTTGTTATAGAAGGTAGAAGTGAGTTAACTAGTAATGATTTACTTATCGCTAAATTACTTCAAAGAAGTAATAAAAAAATAGTAGTAGCTGTTAATAAACTAGATGATCCTAAACATGATAATCATATTTATGATTATTATGAACTTGGCTTTGATGCATATATTCCAGTTAGTGCTGAACATAATAGGGGAATTAAAGAATTATTATTAGAAGTAACTAAAGATTTTAATCCTTATACAACAGAAAAAAATGAAAGCATTCTTAAATTTAGTATTATTGGAAGACCAAATGTTGGCAAAAGCTCTTTAGTAAATGCTCTTTTAAATGAAGAAAGATTAATAGTAACAAATAATCCGGGTACTACAAGAAATGCCGTAGATACTAGATTTACATAAGAAAAAGAAGACTATATTGTTATAGATACAGCAGGAATGAGAAAAAAAGGAAAAATTTACGAAACAGTTGAAAAATATAGTTTAATAAGAAGTTTAAAAGCAATAGATAGATCTGATGTATGTGTTGTTGTAATAAATGCTGAAGAAGGTATTATAGAACATGATAAACATATTGTCTCTTACGCACTTGATGCTGGAAAAGCGATAGTCTTAGCAGTTAATAAGTGGGATTTAATTCCAAATAAAAATGAATCACTTAGAAAATGGACTGAACTAATAAAAACAGAGTTTCAATTTGTTCCTTATGCTAGCATTGTCTTTTTATCAGCACTTTATAAAAAAAGGATTCATACTTTAATGCCTGAGGTAATAAAAGCATATCAAAATGCTATTAGAGAAGTTAAAACATCAGTTTTAAATAACGTTATTAGAGATGCTTATATACTTCATCCAGCTCCTAGTTATAAAGGACAAAGATTAAAAATTTATTTTGTCCACCAATCAGATGCTAAACCTCCAAAATTCGAGTTTTCAGTTAATAATAAAAAATTAGTTCATTTTAGTTATGAAAGATATTTAGAAAATAAAATAAGAGAATCGTTTGATTTTAGCGGTACACCAATTGTTATAAAGTTTTCAAACAGAGGAGAAAAAGAATGAAAAAAAATACTCTATTAATATTAATTTTATCTATAATATTAGTTTTCTTACTAGGTTTAATGTTAGTTTATTTTTATCTAAAAGATGATAACATTACTTTTTATGCTGAAATTAAGGAAAGAAATAATCTAAATTATATTATAAGCCCGCTTCAAAGTGAAAAAATATCAAAAGATTATCAAGAAATAAGTATTATGTTAGATGAAAAGTATAATATAGGTGATATTGTATTAGTAACAGCAAGAAACGAAATACTAGAAACATATCCGGTTACCATGACCGTAATTACTTCACTTTTATATAAAAAAAATATCTCTTTTACTAAAACACCTGAAGAAGAAATAAATAAAAGTGAAGAAGAATTAATAAAGAAATTTACAGATTATCAAACAGAATTAAATTCAAATAAGATTTCTTCATCTTTAAAAGAAAAAACCAAAAATAATTTCATTTCATTAATAGATTTTGTTTTTTATAAAGAAGAAATATCAGGTTATAAATTTGATGAATTAACTAACAGTGCTAAGTTAAAAATAATTATTATATCATTAGAATTAGATAAAGCAATGAGTATCAAATTTCCAAATTATAAAGATGATTTATCTGATTTATATCAAAACTCTAAACAAAATTTACTTATTTTATATTTAGAAAAAACTAGTGAGTTTTGTCAGAATAAAGATGATATTTGTAATGAAGCAAAGAACAATTTCAAAACACTTAAAAATAGTTTAAATCTTACTTGGGCTTTTATAACAAGTTTAAAAGATACAACAGCAATAGAGATGCAAAATTGGTATGAAATATTCAGTGGAAAATAATATTATATTAAATAATAAAAATTATATTTATATAATTCATCCTAAAAAAATAAAACATATTTATTTTAGAGTAAAAGAAGATTTAAAAATTCATATAAGTGCTCCTTATTTAGTTGGAGTTAAGAAAATTGAAAAGTTATTAAAGGAAAACTCTTTAGAGATAGAAAAAATGTATGAAAAAATAAATGTTAATATAAATAATTTAGTATATCTAGGAGAAATACTGGAATTCATTTATGATAAAGAATTATTAAAAATAGAAAACAATTATATATATGGTCCTAGTAAAGAAAAGTGTGATGCATATATTTATAGCAAAGCTAAAAATTATTTCGCTTTAAGAGTAGAGCAGTTAAAAAAACAGTTTACATCTTTACCGGATTTTGAGCTAAAGGTTAGAAAAATGACTACTAGATGGGGAGTTTGTAATAAAAAAAGCATGACTATAACTCTAAACCTAGAATTGATTAAAAAAGATCCTCATCTAATAGATTATGTAATAATCCATGAGCTATGCCACTTTAAATATATGGATCACTCTAAAGAGTATTGGGACTATGTATCTAAATATTTTCCTTATTATAAAAAAGCAAGAAAGGAATTAAATTATTAATGATTACTTCACTTCAAAATGAAAAAATAAAAGAATATACAAAATTAAATAATAAAAAATATCGAGATTTAGAGGGTCTTTTTATAGCATCTGGCGATCACTTAGTAAAAGAAGCTAGTAAAGCTGGTTTAATAAAAGAAATATTCCTGCTTGAAAAAGAAGACAATATTTATGGAGAGGTAACATATGTTACAAAAGAAATATTAAAGAAAATATCAGGTTTAGAAACAAATCCTAAAGTCTTAGCTATTTGTTATAAAAAAAATAAAGAAGAAATTACAGGTAATGTTATTATGATAGATGATTTAGCTGATCCTGGTAATTTAGGAACAATAATTAGATCAGCAGTAGCGTTTAATTACCAAACTATCATAATCAGTAATAACACTGTAGATCCTTATAACAATAAAGTAGTAAGAGCATCAGAAGGAACAATTTTTAATATTAATCTGATAATTACTTCTTTAGACGAAGCAATTAAAGACTTAAAAAAAAGTAGTTATTTAATACTTGGAACTGATGTTAAAGCTGGAAAAAAACTAAATCAACCAAATAGAAAACACGCTTTAATAATTGGAAGTGAAAACCAAGGAATAAGAAAAAATCTTTTAGAATTAACAGACTATAATTTAAAAATAAAAATGAATCCAAAAGTTGAGAGTTTAAATGCAGGTGTAGCTGCTAGCATCTTAATGCATGAATTAAATAATGGTGGTGATGATAATCAAAATAATAATTGACAATAATGAAATTAGTTATTTAAAAAAAGGAACAGAAAAGACCAAAATTTTATTTTTACATGGATGGGGATGCTCCAAAGAAATATATCAAAAACAAATAGATTCCTTAAGTAAAAAAGCAACTGTATACTCACTTGGTTTTCCA
>JAQUDY010000069.1 GCA_028685445.1 Bacilli bacterium | reverse complement strand
TGAATATTATGCTTTTTATATAGAAAATCACTAAAACAAGATTAAAGACAATCTTGTTTTTTAGTTTCCGATAAATAGTGTATAATATTACCTAGGAGGCACTTATGTTTAAACTACAATCAAACTTCACTCCAAGTGGAGATCAACCTAAAGCAATAAAAGAATTAATAAAAAGTTTGAAAGAGAATAATAAGCATCAAGTTTTATTAGGTGCTACTGGAACAGGTAAAACTTTCACAATAGCTAATGTTATTGAAAAAATAGGAAAACCAACTTTAATACTAGCTCATAATAAAACATTAGCTGGACAACTTTATTCTGAATTTAAAGAATTATTTCCCAATAATAGAGTTGAGTATTTTGTTTCTTATTATGACTATTATCAACCTGAGGCGTATGTTCCTTCTAGTGATACTTATATCGAAAAAGATTCTAGTGTTAATGATGAAATAGATGAACTTAGACATGGAGCAACAAGTGCTCTTGTTAATAATAAAGATGTTATAGTAGTTGCATCTGTTTCGTGTATTTATGGCATTGGAGAACCAGATGAGTATAAAAATAATATGCTTGTATTATCACTTGGTGATAAAATTTCCAGAAATATAATTATAGATAAACTAGTATCAATGACCTATGAAAGAAGTCAACTTGATTTTCATAGAGGAACTTTTAGAGTAAATGGAGATATTATTGATATCGTTCCCGCTAGCGAAAGAAAAAACGGAATTAGAGTAGAACTTTTTGGTAATATCGTTGATAGAATTAGCGAATTTAATATTTTAACTGGCACTATTATTCAAAATATAAAAAATATGAGCATTCATCCGGCTAGTCACTTTGTTACAAGTGATGAAAAAATGTTAGAAGCAATAAAACGAATAGAAAAAGAAGCTGATGAAAGGTTAGAATATTTTAAAGAAAATGATAAATTAATAGAAATGCAGCGTCTTAAAGAAAGAGTTAAATATGACATTGAAATGTTAAAAGAAACAGGTTTTTGTAATGGTGTAGAAAATTATGCTAGACACTTAGCACTCCGCGATGAAGGGGAAACTCCTAGTACTTTAATGGACTTTTTTGGAGATGATTATTTACTAGTAATAGATGAATCTCATGTCACTCTGCCTCAAGTTAGAGCAATGTATAATGGAGATAGAGCTAGAAAACAAACTTTAGTTGATTATGGTTTTAGATTGCCTAGTGCTCTTGATAACCGCCCGCTAAAATTTGAAGAGTTTAACGAAAAAATAAATCAAGTAATATATGTCTCAGCCACTCCAAGTGAATATGAATTAGATTTAGTTAATCATAAGACAATAGAAAGTATAATTAGACCTACAGGATTATTAGATCCTACTATTGAAATCAAAAAAACTGAAGGTCAAATAGATGATTTAATTCACGAAATCAAAGAGAGAATAAAATTAAATGAAAGAGTTTTAATAACTACCTTAACAATAAGAATGGCTGAAGAGTTAACTAATTACTTACAAAACTTAAATATGAAAGTAGCATATTTACATAGTGAAGTTAAAACATTTGATAGATTAAAAATCATTAGGGATTTAAGATTAGGAAAATATGACTGTGTAGTAGGTATAAACTTATTAAGAGAAGGATTAGATATTCCAGAAGTAAGTTTAATTGCCATCATGGACGCAGATAAACAAGGATTTTTAAGAAGTGAACGAAGTTTAATCCAAACTATAGGAAGAGCCGCAAGAAATGAAAAAGGGCATGTTATTATGTATGCAGACTCAATAAGTGATGCTATGAATAATGCGATTAAAGAAACTGAAAGAAGAAGAAAAATTCAAGATGAATATAATAAAAAAAATAACATAATACCAAAAACTATTATTAAAGATATTAGAGACTTAATTTCGAACGAAGTATCTGATGAAAATAAAGATACTTTATCTAAAAAAGAAACGAAAGAATTAATGTTAAGTATTGAAAGAGAAATGAAAAAAGCAGCAAAGGATCTTGATTTCGAAAGAGCTATGGAATTAAGAGATATACTTTTCGAATTTAAAAGCAACAAAAAATAAAGAAGTTTTACTCACTTCTTTATTTTTTTTATTAATCTCTTTTACTAGCAAAAATTAAAACTAATCTTAATATCTCTAATGCACTAGCTAACACTCCAGCAACATATGTTAATGCTGCTGCATTTAACATTCTATTAACTCCCTCATATTCTTCAGGATTTACTAAATTATATTTTGTTATTTCTTCTTTAGCTCTTTTACTGGCATTAAATTCTACTGGTAAAGTTATAAGTTGTAAAATTAATCCAAGAGAAACTAATGCTATTCCAACCCAAACTAAATCAAGTATAGAGAATATAAAACCAATTAATAAAATAGTATACGCTAGTTTAGTTCCCAAATTTACAAGTGGAAAAATAAAGCTCCTAATTTTCATAAAGCTATATCCTTCTTTATCTTGAATAGCATGACCACATTCATGTGCTGATATTGCTATAGAAGCAATACTATTTTTTTTGTAAACTTCTGTAGATAACCTAATAGTTTTACGCGCCGAATCATAATGATCACTCATTGTACCTTTTGTCTCTACAATATACATATCTTTTAAACCGTTGTTCTCTAAAATTTTTTTAGCAATATCATATCCTGTATTTTTACTTTGACTACTAGTTTTTAAATATTTATTATATGTTAATGTAACATATAATTGGGCAGCTGCTGGTATTGCTATTATTAATAAAAATAAAATCATGTTTTCCATATTATTCACCTACTACTTTATATGTTGTGCCTTCTCTTGTATCTAGTAAAACTATCCCTTTTTCTGATAATTCATCTCTTATTGAATCTGCTAATTCAAAGTCTTTTCTTTTCTTAGCGTTATTTCTTGATTTTATTAAAGCTATAATATCATCATGGTCTTCTCTTAATTCTTCTTTTTTTAGTAAATCAAGACTTAATACTTTATCAAAACTTTTAATTAATTCTAATTTTGTATGACCATTTATTAATTCATTTTTTAATAAATCATATATTAACGTCATCGCGTTAGCAGTGTTTAAATCAGCTTCTAAATGAGTAATAAATTTTTTATTATAAAATGCAAAAGCATCTTCATCTAATTCACCATCATCTTTAATAAGAGAAATTCTATTTTTTAATTTTTTATATGTTTGTTCAGAACTGTTTGAAATAGTATAATTAAATACTAACTGCTTACGATAATGACTATTTAAACACATAAATCTGTAGCTTAAAGGGTCATAACCTTTTTCTTTTAATTTACTAACTGTTAAAGTGGCTCCATCACTTTTACTCATTTTACCTGTTTCATCCATTAAATGTTCATTATGAAACCAATAGTTACACCACTTATGTCCTAAGTAGGCCTCACTTTGAGCAATTTCATTTGTATGGTGAGGAAATATATTATCTACTCCACCACCATGGATATCTATATATTCACCACCATGATGGATACAAATTCCAGAGCATTCAATATGCCACCCAGGATAACCCATCCCCCAAGGTGATTCCCATTTTAATTCTTGACTATCAAACTTTGACTTAGTAAACCATAAAACAAAGTCTGCTTGATTCTTCTTATTAGAGTCCTTGTCTACACCTTCTCTAGCCCCTATTAACATTTCTTCTTCTTTATGGTTTGTTAGTTGATAGTATTCTGTTAATTTAGATGTATCAAAATATATATTACCACCAGACTCATAAGCATAACCTTTTTCAATCAATTTTGTTATTATTTTTATATAATCATCTATATGGCTAGTTGCAGGAGAAACTATCTCCGGAACTTTGTTATTAACTAAATCAAAGTCTATGAAAAATCTATCAGTATAATAGCCAGCTATATCCATAACGTTTTTATTTTCTTTTTTAGCGCTTTCTACCATTTTATCATCACCGTAATCAGAATCACTAGTTAGATGACCTACATCAGTAATATTCATTATTCTTGTTACATCATAACCGATATATCTTAAAGTTTTATCTAAAATATCATGACCTATATAACTTCGAATATTTCCTATATGAGCATCACTGTAAACAGTTGGACCACAAGTATAAAATTTAACCTTACCTTCTTCATTAGGAATAAAATCTTCTATTTTCCTTGATAGTGTGTTATATAACTTCATAATTTACCTCCGTTTATTTATTTTAACATTTTTATCTTGTAAATAAAAGTTTTTTATGTTTTTTAAAACCGATTTCACTTTTGTTTTCATTATCTAAAAGAAATACTATAGTATTATGTAACATTATTTTCTCATTTTGATTATTTGAAATATAACCGTTATTTATCATTGTATTTACTAAATTACGCAAAATTTTACAAGCATTATTGTAATTATTAAAAAGAATAATAGAAAATGGAAACTCTGATATTTTATCATAAAAATAATTATTTGCTAATAGTTTATTTAAGCTATATTCATCGTTATAATCTTCACAGTCAATATTTATTAAGTGTATGTTTAAATAAGCGGCTGCTCTATTAATGATTTCTGCTTTATATTTGTTTTCTCCTCCGTTTAATACCATATGTTTGTTCTTTTTATTATCTGCGATTATATTAATAATATTTTTAACAATTTGTTCATTATATTTTTCTAATAATTGTTTTTTTAATATTTCTAACTTTGTCTTATCAAAAACATTTAGATTTGTTCTTAGAGAAATTATTTCTTTAATATCATCTTTTGTCACAATTTTTTCAGTATTATCTTTTTGATAATTATTTAAAGTAATTTTAGAACAACTAGTATCTAAGATGTCTATACACTTATCCGGGTTATACATATAAGGTAGATATTTATCACATTCTTTTATTAAATATTTTATTGTTTTACTTGGTATTTTAAGATTATAATGTTTTTCGTATGTGAACTTTACTTTTTCTAATATATGATCCATATTTTCTAAAGATGGTTCATTTATAGTAATTGGAGCAAATCTTCTATTTAAAGCAGAATCCTTTTTTATATATTCATTATACTCAGATATAGTAGTTGCGCCAATAACAGAGATATCACCTCTTGCTAAGTATGGTTTTAAAATATTGGCTGCATCAATTGAGCCATCTGATGCTCCAGTCTTAACTATATTGTGAATCTCATCAATGAATAAAATTATATTCTTATGGTTAATAACATCCTTAATTAAATTATTAACTCTTTCTTCAAACTCTCCTCTATATTTAGTACCTGCTATTAATGAAGCAGTATTTATTAAAATAATTTGTTTGTTTAGTAAACTTTTAGGAACTTTCTCTTTTTTTATTCTTCTAGCAAGTTCTTCAACAATTGCAGTTTTGCCTACTCCTGCTTTTCCTATTAATAATGGATTATTTTTATTTCTCCTTAATAATACTTGCATAATCTCTTCTAACTCTTGTTCTCTTAAAACAATCTTATCATCAGATTGCTTTTCATTTAGATTTATTCCTAAATCAGTTGAAAACATAGTTTTGTTTAATTCTTGAGTGATGTTTTTTATATCTATTCCCATATTATCAATGACTCTTATTGCTATTCCATCTGTTTCGCTAAATAGTGTTGATAACAAATAAATTTCATCTAAATTTTGTTTAGCATCTGATGCCTTATTATTGGCTTTCTCTAAAATTAATTTTAATAGTGGAGTATATAATATTATTTCACTTTTTTCACTAGCCATTCCTATTATATTTATCAAGCTTGTTCTAAAATTAGTATAAGTTAAACTATGTTTGTAACATAGTTTTTTTACTTTTTCTTTTTTCAGAAGTGATAATAATAAATGTTCTGTTCCTACATATGGGTGATGTAAGTTGATCATTTCACTTTCTGCATCTTTTAATATGTAGAAATTTCATTGTTATAACATTTA
>JAQUDY010000068.1 GCA_028685445.1 Bacilli bacterium | reverse complement strand
AATATCATAAATAAACTAAGAAGATCAAAATAACCACTTTTAAAATCTAATGAAATAATAAATAGGACTACCCAAAGTAATATAGAAACCATTTGAAATTTCAAATCTTTATAAATGAAAGCAATAATTCCAAAAATAGATATTAAACATAATGTCAAGATAATTAATGCCCACCATGAACTGGTAAACATATTCTTGATAAATAGTGCTAAGTCGGCTTCTGTTTTTATAATACTTTCTTGATAGTTTAATCGATCTAGATAATTAAAATAAAATAAAGTCCAAACGCTAAAAATGCTTTCTAAAAATATTGTTATAAATAATAATTTACTTCTTTGTTTAAACATAATTATTCTCCTAATATATATATCATATCAAAAATAAACTATTTTTAAAACATTGATTTTAATAAAAAAAATGATATAATACTAGCACTATGAAAGGAAAAAGTATGAAACAAGCTAATTATGAAGAAACATTAAGTCTTTTAGACTTAACTTTACTAGAGTTTGGAGATAAACTTCCTTGCTCAGTAAATCAACTTAAGAATGAATTATCAGAGGAAAAAATAGAATCTTTAGGAGAATTATCTAACTTAGGTTATATATATTTAAGATGGAACGACATTTCACCTGATAATAGTTATCAAGAACTAGCATTTACTCCTCAAGGAAAAGTGGCGGTTTTTAAAACTAAATATTCTTATGAAATAAAAGTATTTGAAGAATATTTAAATAATAATAATTATGAATGTAATCCAAAGCTTATAGATGATTTTTTAATAACTTCAAATTTATCGCTAAGCGCAGAATCTCTTTTAACAATAGATAATTTGTTAGAGTTTAGTTATATTTATGATAGGGATATAAGAAAATAAAAAAAAAGGGACTCACTTATTTAGTGAGTCCTTTTGAGAAGACAAAATCAAATCTTGCCTTCTCACTAATATTATATGTTGTTTATAAAAAAATATACATTAAATTATATTAATTATTAAATTTAATATCAATTTTTCCAATACCGCCTTCAATATTTAAATTATTTAAGCCACTACCATAAACTTTATTGTTTGATTGGTTTATGTTATTTATAGATATCATCCCAATACCTTTAGTTACATTTATTGTATAATCATTTTCATCTTTTAAATTTAAAACAACTTTTCCAATACCACTTTTAATATAACTATTACCAGTAATATCTGATTGGATAAATACTTCTCCAATGCCAGACTCTAGATGTAAATTATTTAGTAAAGAATTTTTAATATCGATTTTTCCTACGCTACCATTAATATTAGCGTTTTTAAGATTAGAATCATTTATTTTGGTAATTCCTATACCTTGACTTAAACTAAAAGAATTAGAAGATATAGATGATAATTTAACAGAACCAGCTTCATTATTTATATACAAACTATCTAGTGGATAATTCTCTAATACATATAAGGTTACTTTACCTGTTTTATTATTATTCATAATTTTTTTTGGGGATTCAAAAATTTTTAAAGTATCTTCATTAGATTCCATTTTAAAAGTTGGATTTGTTGTATTTCCGTCAATCTTAAATTCAGCACCTTTTTTGATTTCTAATTTTGTTGTTGAAAGATCAACATCAATATTCTTTATGTTATAAAAAGTTTGTTGAAAATAAAACTCACTACTAAAATGACTCGTGTTTGTTATTATTGATAATACAAATAATATTCCACTAATAATGCTACTAATTATAAAAACAGCTAAACAAATTGCGAATAATTTAATTCCTTTTTGAATATTACTCATTTTATTTCAAACCCTCCGAACAAAGTGAAAGAGTCTATATAAATAGTTTTTTTATTATCTACTTTGTTTACAACTTTATTAGAAACTCCTCCAAAAATAGGAGTTGATTTAATTTTAACATTAACATTATCAGGTAATATAAGTTTGATCCCTCCAAAAATAGAACTTGACTTAATTATTGTATCTTTGTCAAAAGTAGCTTTTTTTAAATTCAAAGTGATACTTCCAAAAACGACATCAAGATTAGAACCTTTAAACTTCTCGTTTTCAACATTAATTTTTTCTTCAGCAAAAGTAACCGCAATTGTCTCAAGTGTGTTAATATTTGTAGATTTAAGCTTATCTTTTATTTGGTTTTTTATAGTATTCTTAAAAATAATAGATACTCCTGTTGCAATCAATACAAAGGGTAGTAAAAGTGTGCTTAATATACTTAAACTAATAACGTCTCTCACTGCTAAAAAAAGAGCAATTCCTATTATTAAACCAATACTGTTACTTGTTATGTTTTCTTTACTTTTAATTAATCCCACTAAAGATGGAATAATAATAAATAATGTCCACCAACCTTTAAAAAATATATTTATATTAGTAATGTTTAAAGAGTTTGTTCCAACTATTAAACCAACAATTATAAACGCAACTCCCCAAATAATTTTATTAATTCTTTCCATAACTATTTTCTCCTTTTTTTATTTTGATTCTATCACTATATTTTTTTTGAGAATGCAATAAAGCATTTAAATATCCTAATTCTTTTAGTAAAATTTTATCACAAATAAAATCTTTTTCTTTAGTATATTGATTAGAATCTTTAAACTTATTTAATTTATAAAACTTAGAATTGACAACTTCATACACATCCATTTTGCCAAAATCAAAGTCATAACTATCTAAATCTTTTTTATAGTTCTCCCAACTTTCAATATTTTCAGTACTTCTTCTTATAATTAGATATAAACTCCTATCAATAAGAATGAATTTTTTATTCATTTAATCCTCTCCTAAATATATTTATAGTATACTATAAATATATTTAAATGGTAAGGGTTTATTATTTAAAAATAAAAAGCCTTATAAAGGCTTTAGTTACATTAATGGTGGAGAATAGGAGACTCGAACTCCTAACCCCCTGCGTGCAAGGCAGGTGCTCTAGCCAATTGAGCTAATTCCCCAAATAAGAACAACTTAATATTAGCACAGAGCCTTGGTAAAATCAATACTTTTCAATACCATTTTTTTTATTTCTAGCAATAACTGTTGAATCAGAAAGAAGACTTGAAGCTTTTAAAAGACTATTTGTTCCATATTTATCTTTTATAGAATCTATTACATCGTTTGTTTTATCTTTTAAAAGAGTTTCTTCTAAAGGTTTGAAAAGATCTAACTGAACTCCTACATCATTTGTAAGTCCAGCTAAATAAATAGAAACTTTTCTAATTGGTAAAAATTTATAGTACTTATCAAAAATATTAAGGCAAACTTCAAATATTTCTCCCGTGTCTTTTGTATGTCTATCTATCTTAACTGTATGAGAAAAACCACCTCCTACTGCTTTTGAATAATCTATATTAAAACCAATAATAGAAGATTTTTTTTTCATAGATCTTAATCTTCGAGTTAAACGTTCTATCATTTCTTTGATAATTAAAGGAATATTCTCTTCGTCGTAATCTTTATATAGAACTTGACTATGACTAATAGATTCATTTTTAGGTGGCTTATTTAATTCACTAATATTAGTTAAGTCAATTCCATTAGCATGAAGCCATAATTTTTCACCTAATACTCCAAACTTTTCTTTTAAAACTAATCTATTATAACGAGCAATATCTCCGATTGTAAATAATTTTAAATTATTTAATTTTTTTTCCATTCTACTACCAATACCCCACATTTTAGATAGTGGTTCTAATTTCCATAATTTTGTTGTAACATCATCAAATCCCCAAGCTGCTATATTATTAACATTATTTTTACTTTCTATATCCATGCAGACTTTAGCAAGAAGAATATTAGGTCCTATTCCAGCAGCTGCAGTAAGTCCTGTTTTTTCTTTAATTCTATTTAAAATGTCATTTGCTAATTCATAATCACTTTTTTGGTATAAAGATAAATAGTTAGTAACATCTAGAAAAACTTCATCAATAGAATAAATATGCATATCTTCTTTAGAAATGAACTCTTCGTATACTTTAATTACTTCTTTACTTTTTTTATTATAAAGCCCCATTCTTGGAGGAACTTTAATTATCTTAATATTTTTAGGCAAATCATAAACTCTGGTTCTGCCTTTTACTCCAAGAGATTTAAGATAAGGAGAAATTGCTAAGGTAATTGATCCTTTTTTAGTAGGATCACAAACAACTAAAGCATTTTTGTTGCCATCTATATTTCTTTCTAAACATTCACAAGATGCAAAAAAGCTCTTAAGATCAATCGCTATAATATTTCGTTTTTGATAAATCTTACTCATTTAAATCACCTAAAACGATTATAGAACATTTGTACTATATTTTCAATATGAAAGTATGATATAATTTTAAAAAGAAGGGAGAATTATTCATGTATGCAGAAATACTAGTTGAGTATGGTGTAAAGTCATTAGATAGATCATTTACTTACAAGATACCTAAAGATTTAAGAAATATTTTAAAAAAAGGAATGAAAGTAGTAATTCCTTTTGGACCTAATACTGTTAATGGTTTTGTAGTTAAGATAATAAATAATACAACTACTGAAAATTTAAAAGAGATAATATCTATTGTAAATGAAAATTTTTCTTTAAATGATGAATTATTAGAATTAGGCTTATTTTTAAAAGAGACTTCTTTATGTACATTAATAACAGCTTACAATACGATGTTTCCTAGCAGCATGAAAATAAAGTCTGTTAAAAGTAATTATAATTTATATAATACATATTTAAAAATCAAAGATAAAAATAAGGCCAATATATTTTTAAAAGAAAATAAAAGAGCTTTTAAAAAAAGTGAACTTATTAAAAAATTACTAAGAGAAATAAAAGTATTAAAAAATGATTATAATTTAACAGTAGTAAATCCCTTGATAGAAGAAGAGATAATTACAACTTATAACGAAAAAAAATATAGAATTAATAAAAATGATGTAAATATCAATAAACCAAAATTAACTTTTGATCAAGAAAAAGCTGTAAAATCAGTTGTTTTAGATAAAAATGTTATATATTTACTTCATGGAGTAACCGGATCAGGAAAAACAGAAGTTTATATGTCATTAATTGAAAAAGTTATAAATAAAAATAAGACTGCTATCATGCTGGTTCCTGAAATAACATTAACTGCTCAAATTGTAAGCCGTTTTTATTCTAGATTTGGTTCTAATGTTGCTATTTTCCACAGTGCTTTATCAGAAGGAGAAAGACACGATGAGTATAAAAAAATTGTTAGTGGAGAGGTAAAGATAGTAGTTGGAACTAGAAGTGCAATATTTACACCCCTAGAAAATATAGGTATTATTATTATAGATGAGGAACATAGCACTAGTTATAAACAAGAAAATAATCCTAGATATCACGCTCTTGAAATAGCCAAAAAAAGAGCAAAGAGTCATAATGCTCCTTTGATATTAGGCTCTGCAACTCCAACTTTAGAGTCCTTTGCTCGAGCTAACAAAGAAGTTTATAAATTAATAAATTTAGATAAACGAATAGGAGACTCAGTTTTACCTGATATTACCTTAGTAGATATGGCTCTTGAATATCGCAAAAGAAATATGATAATTAGTGATTTATTAGATGCTAAGATTAAAGAAAGATTAAAAAATAACCAGCAAATTATGCTTCTTTTAAATAGAAGAGGATTTACTACTATTGTTACATGTAAAAATTGTGGATTCACTTATAAATGTCCTCATTGTGAAATAACATTAACTTACCATAAATCATCTAATAATTTAAGATGTCATTATTGTGGCTATACAGTTCTTAACTCTAATATTTGTTCTTCTTGCAAAGAAGATGCATTAACTTCTTATGGTCTTGGAACTGAAAAGTTAGAGCAAGAAATAAAAGAAAAATATCCAGAAGCTAGAGTTATTAGAATGGATGCAGATACAACAACAAGGAAAGGCTCTCATGAACAAATAATAAAAAATATAGAAAATCACGAAGTTGATATAATTTTGGGAACACAAATGATATCTAAAGGTCTTGATTTTCCTAAAGTAACTTTAGTAGGAGTAATTAACGCTGATGAGTCCCTTTCTATTCCTGATTTTAGAAGTGGAGAATATACTTTTAGTTTATTATCTCAAGTATCTGGTAGAGCAGGTAGGAGTAATGTACCTGGAGAAGTTATTATTCAAACAT
>JAQUDY010000067.1 GCA_028685445.1 Bacilli bacterium | reverse complement strand
TCTGAAGTTTACTGGGAGATGGCTAATAAAATACAATTAAAAGCAATAGATGATGCTTATAATAATGTTTTAATAGATAAAAAAATCGGAAAAAATTCATCTCCTTTAGTTAATTTAACTTATGATCAAATAAAAGAATATTTCCATAAAGAAAAATTAGTACAATATAATAAAATTTCAACTAATTTATCTAGTGGAATAACTGATAAAATTAATAAACATATCAAAAAAAACATTGGATATGCTAAAGCTCTTGGATTAAACATTCCAGATAAGGATAAATTAACAGTTTATCAGTACTACTATAATTACTTATTATTAAAAAAAGTAATACCTACTTTGGAATCCAAAGTATCTAAGAATAAATAAAAAAGGAGGAATAAAAATGGGGAATAATAAATTCTTAATACCTGCTAATTCTAAAAAATCAATGTTATATTTAAGTTTCTTTAACTTAACTGATTTAATAATTTTTGGAACTGGTGTAGGTTTAAGTTTTATCTTTTTAATCGCAATAAGAAGTAACGATTTAGTAACGTCTATTTTAATACTATTACCAGCACTTGTAGCAGCGTTTTTAGTTATACCAATACCAAATCATCATAATATAAGAACATTTATTGGTAACGTCTATTCTTATTTTGCTAAAAGAAGAACTTATTTTTGGAAAGGTTGGTGCAATAGCTATGTCGAAGAAAACAAATAATTCAAAATATACTGAAGATTGGATTCCAGTTAAATCAATCCAAAATGGATTAATATTACTTGATAGTAATTATTATGTAACTGGAATTAAGGTAGAACCTAAAAATATATTTATTTTGGATTTTCAAACTCAAAACAATATTATATTTAATTTAAGAAATTTTTATAACATTATAGACTATGAATTTTGGTTAATAGTTGCAGATCGACCTGTGGATATCAATTTATATCTTTCTCAATTACAATTACAATATAATGACGCACCTAATCAAATGATTAGAAAAATTATTTCAGAAGATATTGCAAAAGCAGAAATATTTAGTAGTACTCAAGTTAATGCTGTTGATACTGAATATTATATTTTGTTTAGAGATCGAAAGATAGAAGTCTTACAAAAAAGAGTTCATACATTAATAAGCTCACTTGCTGGTATTGGATTAATTTCTAGACAAGTAAGTGATGAAGATATGAAATTCTTATTACAAAACTTCTTAAACGGTGGAGTAAAAAATGATTATGGGACGGTGATGAGTAATGTCTAATACATTTAAAAGTGAAATTGCTCCTAAAGGAATGAATTTTAGTGTAAATGACTTTCTAATTAGTGATAAACACGCCACTATCTTAACTATTATTAGTTACCCTAAATTAATTCAACCAGGATTTTTAGCAAATGTAACAAACCTACCCGGTATTAAGGTAGTTATTAAACACATACCAATAGATTTTTCTACAATGAGTAGAATGATAAATAAAGAAATAGCAGATTTAAAACAACGATACCAAAATGAAAGAGAAAGAACAATTCAAGAACGAATTCGTCAAGATTATGAGTCACTTGAATCATTTGTTCAGATGCTAGCAGCAACTCAATCAAGAATTTTTGATTTTCAAATGCACGTTATGATTACAGCTGATTCTAAAGAAGAATTAGAATCTAAAAAGATGCAGGTTCGTAATTATTTAGATGCTATGGGAATGCGTGGCATACCAATGATGTTTGAGCAAGAAAAAGTATTAAAATCTATTATACCTATATTTCCTAAACAAGATATAGAAA
Organism: Bacilli bacterium; assembly: GCA_028685445.1. Taxonomy (GTDB): domain Bacteria; phylum Bacillota_I; class Bacilli_A; order RF39; family UBA660; genus DUUS01. The sequence continues at coordinate 4,406 of JAQUDY010000067.1, read as the reverse complement.
AAAGAGTAGGAACACCTATTCCAAGTCCAACAGTAGCAGCAATGTATCCTTTTGTATTTGATAGTATTAAAGATCCTGGATTATCAACACTTTTAGGAGTTGATTTCTCGGGAGGGGTTGTATTATTTAATCAATTCTTATATCAAACAAAAAAAGAACATAATCGTAATAATGCAAATTTAATTATATTAGGAACTTCCGGCTCAGGAAAAAGTACTGCTGCAAAACTTTTACTTCGAACTCATTTTCGTAATGGGTGCAAAATAATCGCGATTGATCCAGAGGGAGAACTTGGAGAAATGACCCGTACTTTTGGAGGAGACTTTATCGATTTAGGTAAAGGTGGAAGATTCGGAATGGTAAATCCTTTAGAAGTAATAATAGATGCCGATGAAGAAGAATTAAAAGATGGTTTAGGATACACGGTTTTAACTAGAACTCTCCAAAGTTTAAAAGCATTCATGAAATATTATTTTCCTTCTATAGAAGAAGATGTACTAGCAATGTTTAGTGAAATAGTACTAGATACATATAAAAGGTTTAACATTCATTTTGAAACAGATTTTAGTGGTTTTACATCCAAAGATTTTCCTATATTTGATGATGTTTATTCAACAATTAAAGGAAGATTATTATCTATGCCTGAGGCAACTAGAGAAAAAGATGTACTAGAAAGATTAGAATTAAAAATCAGACCTTTAGTTAATGAGTTAAAATATTATTTTAATGGTCATACAACAATAGAAACTAAAAGTAATTTTGTAGTTTTTAATATTAAAGAACTAATGAATAGTGATGAAAATATAAGAAATGCTTTATTCTTTAATATTCTAAAATATGCTTGGAGTTTATGTTTAGATTCATCTATTAATACTATAATGTCTGTTGATGAAGCGCACGTTTTATTATCTAGTAGAAATGAATTAGGAGCAGAGTTCTTAGCACAAATTCAAAGAAGAAGTAGAAAATATAATACAGGAACAATTATTATAACTCAGCAACCAACAGACTTCGCAGCTCCAAATGTTATAACTCATGGTAAAGCTATTTTTGATAATGCTTCTTATTATCTAGTTATGGGATTAAAAAAACAAGCAGCTGAAGATTTATCTAAATTAATAGATTTAAATGAAAATGAAAAAGAAAGTGTTAAGGGTTATAGCCAAGGAGAAGCTTTATTCGTTTGTGGCTCAAGAAGAATGAGAATTAATGTTGTTTTAACACAAGATGAATTAGATTCATTTGGTTCTGGCGGGGGTTTATAAAATTTAGGCGGTGAACTTACATGCAAAATAAGTCTTATAAAAAATACGAGTTATTAAAAAAGAAAGTATTTATCTTACTTTTCTTTTTAATAACCTTTTTTGTCTTTAATAATAATGTTAAAGCAGCTTATTTTAATTATGCTGATTTCGATTTTGATAAATTTGCAGAAGAAAATAAAGACTATTGGACCGGTTATTGTGTGAATGAACTTGATAAAGGTTCTCAAGAAAAATGCATAGAATTAGTAATTTCTAAACAAAGACTTTATTATACGCGTCTTTATAAGTTACTCGCAAAATATCAAAAAAAAGGATATTTTATTGATGATAATATTTTAATTATGACAACATTTTTTGAATTAACTCCAGATCTATTTACAGACTCGGCAGATGCATATAAAAACCTTACAGGATCAGCTGCTGGGCCATATCAAATTGATAAAGATTTAGATGTTGATAATTATGATGTAGATGCCGAACCAGATCCAAATTATTTTATTAAAGAAAAGGATACTTTAGACTTATTAATAAAAAATATGTTTGGTTATGTATCAAAATGTTATGGGTTACATGGAGATGTTGTTAAAAAAGAAAGTGATGATGGGACAACCATAGATACATGTCCTCTTGGAGGAACACCAATGACCGTAGATGGAAAATATAGATGCGCTAGTACAGCGGATTCAGCTGTTGTTGGATTTTGGGAGTATATGGCAATAAAATCAGGTGTGAATTGGTTCTTTGGATTAAAAAATAATCATCAAAAACATTGTGATGCCTTAAGCACTACATATCCAGAAGGAACAAGTTATGAAATGTTAAATAAAAAACAATATTCTCCTGAAACATTAAATAAATATTGGGAATTTTTAGAAAATAGTACATATTTTGATAATAAAGCTCATTTAAAGCATTATTTTCAAACTATTTTAAATAAAACAAATCTTAATAATATGAAAGAGTTTCATGATTCAAAAAATGATGACATAACTGAAGAGTATCATGAAGATCTTATAGTTGCTCGTAAAAAAATCGTTAAAAATATAAAAAGTATCTTAGCCTCACGTGGAACTAAAGTTGATAATATAAATTTAATGAATATAAATAATTCTCTTTATTGGTGGCCAGTTGGCTCTGCTGAGATAACTACTGATGGATCTGGAGTAGAATATGCATTAGGAGATCCATTTTCTTTATCTATAACAAGTCCATTTGGTTATCGCGTTCATCCAACAACTGGAAAGACTAATTCCTTCCATTATGGTTTAGATATTGGAGGAGCTGGACAAATGGGAGTTTTAAATATTATTGCAGCTAGAGCTGGAATCGTTGAAAATGTCGTAATTGGATGCAACTCAGGCGGAGAGAGCTCTTGTGGAGGAGGTTATGGTAATTATATAGTAATCTCTCATGGTGATGGAAATTATACTCTATATGCTCATTTACATGAAAATTCAATTACAGTCCAAAAAGGACAAAGTGTAAATCAAGGTCAAGTAATTGGTAAAATGGGAAGTAGCGGAAGATCAACTGGTTCACATCTTCATTTTGAAATTAGGATTGGTAGTAATGATATATCATCAGCAGTTGATCCTTTAAACTATATATCTGCAGAAAACCCTCGAGCATCTACTTTTGAAGTACAATTTGTAGAAGGAAATACTAATCAAGAAACTGTATGTAAAACTCTATTAGCAAGCGGTTATTCTACAAATGGTACAATCGGGTTAATGATTAATGCAAAAGCTGAAAGTAGCTTTAACCCCATAGCTGAAGGAGATAATGGTACAAGTTACGGATTATTCCAGTGGCATAAGACTCGTAAGGCTAATTTAATAAATATGTATAGAGGAACTTATTCAAATATAGATAGTCAAATAAGCTTCCTTAAATATGAATTAGAAAACGGTTATTATAATCTATATGAAGCTTTAGTGCGCGGAACTGAATCAGGATTTGATCTTGGATATAAATTTTGTGTAGAATTTGAAAGACCTGCAGGCGGAAGTTCCACTTGTCAAAAAAGATCATCTAGCCACATAGATGAAATGACAAGTTATGTTAGTAATAATTGTGGCTAAGGAGGGACTATGAACTTTGAGTTAAATAAAAAAAATATAATTCTACTTATAATTTTTGCTTTAGTAGCATTAGGAGTAATAATAGTAAATAATAACTATAATAAAAAACCTAAAAAAATATTAGAAGAAAAAATAACTTTAGTAGAAGATTATAGTCGTTTTTTCACTATAAGTAATGCAGGATCTAAATATATTAATTATTTAAAAGATAAAGATAAAGATAGCATTATTAAATTATTAAATTCAGATTATATTAATTTAAATAATATTAATAAACATAATTTAGAAGAAAAGTTACAATTTCTAGATACAAGTGAATATGCTTTTGAAGCCCGTAAAATGTTTCAAGAGAAATTAAATGAAAACATAATGCGTTACTATGTCTATGGTTACTTAAAAAAAGTTATTATGGACGAGGATTTAAAACCAGATGATTATTACTTAATTATTGATTTAGATATAAAGAATAATCGTTTTGAAGTAATGCCTTATGATGGTCAAATATTTTTGGAGAGTTGATATGGAGTATATAAAAGAAAATAAAATAACTTTAATTATATGTTCATCTTTATTAATATTAGGTGGACTTATCGCTTTTTTAATTAAAAATGACATTATTTTTACTAAAAATGATGATTTAATTATAACAAATTACTTAAAAGATTATGAAGTAAATGAAATAGTTCCTATTAACATCTCAGAAGAACAAATGGCACGTAAATATTTAGCTGAGTATGTAAAAATGGTTGTTCTTGATATTGATCAAGCATATCAATTACTAGAAAAAGATTACCGAGATTTACGATTTAAAACATTAAAAGATTTTAAAGACCATTTTACAAATCTAATTAGTGATCAATTTTTATCAGCAAAAGTCACAAAACTAAATATAACTAAAAAAGGAAATTATAAACAGTTTTATATTGTAGATGGAAGTGATAATATATTCATATTTAATGAATATAGCATCATGCAATATAAAGTTATACTTGACTTAGTAACAATTTAATATATTAACTTAAAAAGAAAAGAGGTGATAAACATGGAAGAAAATCAAGAT
>JAQUDY010000066.1 GCA_028685445.1 Bacilli bacterium | reverse complement strand
TTCTTGGACAGTAACTCGCGGAATATTAAGTGGAAAAGATCGTTTAGTAGAAGTTGGAACAGGAAACTCTGGAGTAGCTAACTGGGTAATGAGCGTAATGCAAACAGATGCGGCTATTAACCCTGGAAATAGTGGAGGTCCACTAGCTAATTCAAACGGAGAAGTTGTTGGCGTTACTAACATGAAATTAGTAAGTAGTGGTGTAGAAGGTATCGGTTTTGCAATTCCGATAGAAGATGCTCTTAATTTTGCCAATCAATTAATAAATAATAAAGAGATAATAAGACCAGTATTAGGCGTTGGAACTTTAAATATAACTGATACAGAAGTACTAAAATATCAATATGGAATAGCTATAGATACTTCAATTACTAGTGGTGCTGTTGTAGCCTATGTCCAAGCTGGGACCCCGGCTGCAGAAGCTGGACTAGATAAAGGTGATGTAATAACAAAGTTCGGTAAATACGATATTACAACATCAGCAAAACTTAGGTACTATTTATATAAATATAGTGTTGGTGACAAAGTAGAGCTGACCTATATAAGAGGAACAAAAAAAGAAACAACTAAAATAAATTTGAATCAAAAAACAAGTTAAAAGGCTAGAAAGCCTTTTTAATTTATGTTATACTTCATCAGGAAAGCAGGTATTATATGTTAAAAGCAGGAATAGTAGGATTACCTAATGTGGGAAAAAGTACATTGTTTAATGCGATAACTAAAAAAAATATTTTAGCGGCAAATTATCCTTTTGCTACAATCGACCCTAACATCGGAGTGGTAACAGTACCTGATTCTAGACTTGAATTTTTAGAAGAAATTTATATGCCAGAAAAAACAACTCCTACAACCTATGAATTTACTGATATAGCAGGTTTAGTAAAAGGAGCATCGCAAGGAGAAGGACTTGGTAACCAGTTCTTATCTCATATAAGAGAAGTAGATGCTATAGTTGAAGTTGTAAGATGTTTCGAAGAATCAGATATTATTCATGTAGAAGGAAAAGTAGATCCAATTAGAGACATTGAAATAATAAATACGGAGTTAATAATTTCGGATCTAGATATTATTCAAAACAGAATAAATAAAATATCGAAAAAAGTATCAATGACAAAAGATTTGCAAGAAAAATTAGAATATGAAACATTGAAAAAAAGTGAGGATTGTTTACTTAAAAATATCCCACTTAGAAAATTAGAATTAACTAAAGAAGAAAAATTGATACTTAAGAATTTCTCTTTAATTACTCTAAAACCAATAATTTATGTCACGAATGTTAGTGAAGAAGATGCAGTAATAGGAAAAAACAAATATACAGAAGAAGTAAATCAGTATGCAGCAAAAGAAAATGCTTCAGTCATTGTAATGAGTGCAAAAATTGAAAGTGAGTTATCAGAATTAAATGATCACGATAAAAAGATCTTTTTAGAAGATTTAGGAATAACTAACAGCGGTTTAGATAAACTAATTTATGCTACGTATAACTTATTAGGACTAGAAACATTTTTTACAGCTGGAAAAGATGAATGCAGAGCGTGGACTTTTACTAAAGGATCTAAAGCCCCACAGTGCGCTGGAATTATTCACACTGACTTTCAAAGAGGCTTTATAAAAGCAGAAATAATGTCATTTGAAGATTTTAAAGAATATAAATCAGAAATAAAAGTAAAAGAAGCAGGAAAAATGCGACTTGAAGGAAAAGAATACTTAATGCAAGATGGAGATATTTGCTATTTTAGATTTAATGTTTAAAGAAAAATTATCTATTATTAGTGTTTGCATATAGTATATGTGTATGCTATAATGCATGCAGAGCTTTTATGGCTCCTTGCTTGATTTTAAGTCAAGCCGATTAGACCAAAAGGAGGGAAGAAAATGAATAAATATGAAATTATGTTTATTGTAAAAACTACTATTGATGAAGCAACTGTTAAAGAAACAGCAAATTCTTTAAAATCAGTTATCACTACTTTAAAAGGTAAGATTACTGAGGATAGAGAATTAGGTCGTAAAGATCTTGCTTATCCAATCAAAAAGGAAATTAGTGGTTTTTATTATGTCTTTAAATGCGAAGCAAATCCTAAAGCAACTGAAGAATTTGAACGTAAAGCAAGACTTAATGAAAATGTTTTAAGACATTTAATTATTAAATTAGATGAGGAGTAGAATATGAATAATGTTAGTTTAGTAGGTAGAATTACCAAAGACCCAGAACTTAGAACAATTGCTAGCGGAAGTGTAACAACAACAATTACTGTTGCTATCAATAGAAGATTTGCTAATCAAGCGGGTGAGCGAGAAGCAGATTTTATTCCAGTAGTAATTTGGAATAAACAAGCAGAAAACGTAGTAAAATATTGTAAAAAAGGTTCACAAGTTGGTGTAACAGGTAGAATTCAAACTAGAAATTATGATGCTCAAGATGGAACTAAAAGATATGTAACAGAAGTAATAGCAGAGACGGTTTCATTCTTAAGTAGTAAAAATGAAAATTCAGGTTTTTCATCAAATGCTGAACAAAATTATAATAATGGAGACGATAATCAAATAGAAACTACTGATATCACTGAAGATCCTTTTAAAAACTTCGGTTCAGAAGTAGTTTTAAGTGATGATGATCTACCATTTTAAGTAGGAAAAAAAACATGGCAGAATTCCATCGTAAAAGAAAACGAATTTGTCAAATGTGTGCTGGAAAAAGTGTTGATTATAAAGATGTAATGATTGTGAGTAAATATATTAATGAAAAAGGAAAAATAGTTCCTAGACGAGCATCAGGTGCTTGTGCTAAACATCAAAGATATATAGCTATGCAAGTAAAAAGAGCACGTTTTATGGCACTTATACCATTTGTAAAATAGATATTTATAAATATCTATTTTTTATGCTATAATATTTTTATGAAATTAATAAAAAACGTAATTATTGTAATATTTATTTTATTATCTTCAAGCTGTAAAAAAGAAGAAAAAATAATCTTTAAACGCGAACCTGAAGAAGTGGTTTTATCTTTTTTAGAAGAAGTTGAAATACATGATAAAATTTATTTGTATGATTTAATTTTAGAAAAAAACGTTGATATAATAAGTGAAAACGAAGAGATTAACACTCATAAACTTGGAAATAAAGAACTAGAAATAGAATATCAATTTAAAACCCATAAATATAAAAGGACATTCAATCTAAATATAAAAGATACTACAAAACCATTTATCTATTCTTCATCAGTAAAAACAATTTATTTAAATAATAAACATAACCTTTGTGAAGAACTGATTTTTGGCGATAATCATGATCCTAACCCAAAATGTGAAATAATAGGTTCATATGATAATACTAAAATAGAAAAATATAATATTAAAATGAAAGTAACAGATCAAAGTAATAATCAAACAGAAAAATTGTTAACTATCAATATAAAAGAAAAGATCAAACCTAGTACTCAAGCAGTTCCTCCAAAGAGTTTAGAATTTTCTGAAGTTATACAAATTTATAAAGATAAGAACATTTCCTACGGTATTGATATATCTAGTTGGCAAGAAGAAGTAGACTTTAAGAAAGTTAAAGAAGCAGGTGCATCATTTGTGATGATTCGGATTGGTTTTCAAAGAAGTAGTACAAGAGAGCTATCAATAGATAAATATTACGAACAAAATATAAAAGAAGCTAAAAAAGCGGGTTTAAAAGTAGGAGTCTATTTATACACCGAAGCATCATCAATAAATGAAGCAAAAAATCACGCTACTTGGGTATTGAATAAACTTAATAAATTAAGTTTGGATTTACCAATAGTATTTGATTGGGAAGATTTCTCTAATTTTAGAAAACATAAAATTAGTTTATATCAACTAAATGAGATGGCAAATATTTTCATAAAAACAGTAGTTAATTCTGGTTATGAAGGAATGATTTATAGTAGTAAAACATATTTAGAGAACTTTTGGAATAATATAAATAACTATCCAGTATGGCTAGCACATTATACTGAAAAAACTGATTATAAAGGAGATTATATTATGTGGCAATTATCAAATATAGGTAAAATACCAGGAATAAATGCTCCGGTAGATATAAACATTATGTATGCAAAATAATATTAAGAAAAAAAAATTCACAATGGTAGATGAGAGCTTTATATGTGAAAACTGCGAAAAAAAAGTTCCGGCATTAGAATATTCTGCTAGGAATCACTGCCCTTATTGCTTAACATCAAAACACGTTGATGTAAATCCGGGAGATAGAATGAGTTTATGTCACGGTTTATTAACCCCAGTTTCTATTGAAAAATCAAAAAAAAGAGATTTTAAAATAATATTTAAATGTAGTAAATGTAAAACTATAAAGAAAAACATCATGGCTAGCGATGATAATATTGAACTTATAATAAAATTAAGCACAAACAATTAAAAGAGAGACTTTAAGTAAAGTATCTTTTTTTCATATCTAATGATATAATATTATGTAGCTTTAGGAGGTATTTTATGAAAGTTATCTTACTTGAAGACGTTAAAAAACAAGGAAAAAAGAACGAAGTAATTGAAGTTAGTGACGGCTATGCTCAAAATTTTTTAATTAAAAAAGGTTTAGCAATCAAATATACACAAGGAAGCAAAGCATATTTAGAAAAAGAATTAGAAAAGAAAGACAATCAAGAAAAAGAATTAATAAAAAAACTTAATTCAGTAAAAGAGAAGATTGAAAAATTAGAGATTGTTTTTTATGTAAAAACAGGAAAAGAAGGCAAAATGTTTGGTTCTATTTCATCAAAGCAAATAGCCCTTGAAATATTAAAAAAAAATATTCAAATAGATAAAAAAGACATTAAAATAAAAAGTCAGATCGATACTTTAGGTACTCATAATATTGATATAAATTTACATAAAAAAGTTGTTGCAAGAATTAAAATAATCGTTAAAGAGGGATAATTATGATTGAACGCAAATTACCACAAAACTTAGAAGCAGAAATGGCTGTCTTGGGAAGTGCATTTTTGACGACATATGCGCTTGATAAAATATGTGAAGAACTTACTTCAGATATGTTTTTGAGTGATGCAAATAAAAGAATATTTGAAGCAATTTATGATTTGCATGAAAATAAAGTTCCGCTAGACTCAGCCACAATAAAAAACGAAATAGAAAAAAAAGGTAGCATTAATAACATAGGTGGAATTGAATATTTAAGTGAAGTTATAGATTCAGTAATAACTGCTGCTAATATTGACTATTATATTGAAATTGTTAGAGAAAAAGCTCTTAGAAGAAAATTAATTGAAGTAACTAATCTAATTTCTTCTAATGCTTATAATGAAGAAGAAGATACAAATGAATTAATAGATGATGCGGAGAAAAAAATCTTCGCTGTAACTAAAGCCCGTAAAGCAGGAGAGTTTAAAAGTATTGGAGAAGTAATTAGATCAACCCAAGAACAATTAGAACGTCTAGCTAAAAATCAAGCTGATATAACTGGAGTTGCAACTGGGTTTTATGATTTAGACAAACTGACTAGTGGACTTCATGAAAATGAATTAATAATAATAGCTGCAAGACCTGCTATGGGTAAAACAGCTTTTGGATTAAACATAGCTGTAAACTCAGCAATAAATAGCAAAAAGCCAGTAGCAATCTTCAACATGGAAATGAGTGCTGAACAATTAGCTATGAGAATGATTTCTGCAGCAGGGTCAATTGATATGAATAAACTTAAGACAGGAAGACTAGAACACAACGATTGGAAAAAAGTGAATGAAGCAATGAGTCAATTAGGAGACTCTAATATATATATAGAAGATGCATCTGGAATTACAGTCTCAGAAATTAGAGCAAAATGTAGAAGACTTGCCATGAGTGATAAAGGATTAGCAATGGTAGTTATAGACTACTTGCAACTTATTCAAGGAAGTGCCAGATATGCAGGAAATCGTCAACAAGAAGTTTCTGAAATATCTCGCTCTTTAAAAACTATGGCCATGGAATTAAAAATTCCAGTTATCGCATTAGCTCAATTATCTCGCAGTGTAGAGTTAAGAGAAAACAAAAGACCTTTAATGAGTGATTTAAGAGAATCCGGTTCATTAGAACAAGATGCTGATATAGTCGCATTCTTATATAGAGATGATTATTATAATAAAAGTGCTCAAGAAAGTAGTAATACTTCATTAACTGAGCTAATTATCGGCAAACACCGTAATGGTA
>JAQUDY010000065.1 GCA_028685445.1 Bacilli bacterium | reverse complement strand
TTAAGAGATTTATCTATTAGAGGAGCAGGAGATTTATTAGGAGGTGAGCAAGCAGGATTTATTGCATCAGTTGGGATTGAATTATATACTAAAATGGTCTTTGAAACAATGCAAAAACTAAAAGGTGAAAATGTTGAAAAAGATGTTTCAGAAGCATCTTTACTTGATATAGATACACACATTCCTTTAGATTATGTTTCAGATGAAAACATAAGAATAGAAATCCATAGATTAATTAACGAAATAAAAGATTTAAAATCATTAAATAAAATCAAATCTGAATTAGAAGACAGATTTGGCAAAATAACTGAAGAAATAAATATCTATATGCACGAAGAGTGGCTCGAAAAAATAATTCAAAAATTAAAAATAAAACAAATAAATCAAAATAGTCATAATATAGAAATTATATTGCCTCCAGAGTTATCAGACAAATTAGATGGAGAAAGGTTATTTTTAGAAGTTTACAATATAACACCAAAATTTAGATTAAAATATTATTTAAAAAGAATAATTATATCTTTACCAAAAAAGGATTTAGAAAAACATTATATATATTATTTGGTAGATTTATTAAATATGATATATTTACAAATAGTATAAAAAAAAACAATATATCCACAATAATTATTAGTGGTGTATGTATTTATGAACGAAAATGGCTATATAAGAAAAATAGATGAATTAGGTAGAATAGTAATACCAAAAGAATTAAGACAGAAATTAAAAATACAAGATGGAGAAAACTTAATAATTAATCATATAGATAAAACAATAAACTTATCTAAATACTCCTATATTGTTAATAATGAGACTTTCATTAAAAAGGTTGGAGATAAAGTATCTCGGTTAATGAATATTGATGTTCTAATTATAGATTTAGAAAATATTATATATAGTAATAAAAATCATAAAATTACTATATACGATAAAAAATTATTAGAATATATTAAAAACAGAGAAAATGCAAAGTTATCAGAACTTATTATAAATAAAGAAACAAAATTAAAAGGTTATATCTATTTAGAGCCAATAATAGCAAAATCTCTTGGTATAGGATTAGTAATTTTATTTACCAATAAAAATTCTCAAGAGTTAGATAAATTGTGTAAATTAATATCATCAATAATAAGCTTTCATATAGATATAACTTGATTAATATTGAAAATTATGCTAATATTTTTTTATTAAGCAAAGAAGGAAAGAGTAATATTTTTTAAATTTAAGAGAGCTTCTGGTTGGTGTAAAGAAGTATTATAAAAAATCCGAACATGGTTCCAGAGTTTAAGCGAAAGATTCCGCGTTAAGGAAAAAGAGCATGAATAATCATGAATTAAGGTGGTACCGCGCAAAAATGCGTCCTTAGTTTATGATTTTTTATTTTAGAAAGAAGTGATAAAGTGAAAAAAACATTTTATATAACAACAGCGATTGATTATACAAGTCAAAAACCACATATAGGAAATAATTATGAAAAAGTATTAGCGGATGTAATGGCTCGTTTTAAAAGATTAGATGGTTTTGATGTGTTATATCAAACTGGGACAGATGAGCATGGACTTAAAGTTAAAGAAAAAGCAAAAGAAGCAAAAATCGAACCAAAAGATTATGTAGATAAAATTAGCAAAGAAATGAAAAATTTACTTGATTTATTAAATGTTTCGTATGATAAGTTTGTCAGGACTATAGATCCTTTACACGAAAAAAAAGTTCAAGAAATTTTTGAGTACTTATATAAAAAAGGAGATATATACTTAGATAAATATGAAGGTTGGTATTGTGTTCCATGTGAATCTTTTTTCCTTGAAAAAGATTTAGAAGAAAAAAAATGTCCAGATTGTAATAGAGAAGTTACGTACGGTAAAGAAGAATCTTATTTTTTTAAATTATCAAAATATGAAAATGATCTAAAAGAATATATTAACAACAATCCTGATTTTATAAAACCAGAATCTAAAAAAAGAGAAATGATAAATAATTTCTTAACAGATGGGTTACAAGACTTATGCGTATCTAGAAGTTCATTAGATTGGGGAATAAAAGTAAGTTTTGATCCTAAACATGTTATTTATGTATGGATTGATGCTTTGTCAAATTATATTACTTTTATTGGACACGATATTAATGGTAATCATGATATAGAATATAAAAAATACTGGCCAGCAAATTATCATATTATAGGAAAAGACATAGTTAAATTTCATACAATATATTGGCCGATATTATTGATGGCTTTAGATATTCCTTTGCCAAAAACCGTTTATGGGCATCCTTGGTTAACTATTAATGGTGGGAAGATAAGTAAATCTGTTGGAAATGTAATTTATGTAGATGAACTTGCTAAACACTTCGAAATCGATCAAATAAGATATTATTTAATTCATGAAGTACCTTATCAAAATGATGGGACTATGAATTATGAAATTTTGATTGAAAGAATAAATAGTGATTTGGTAAACACACTTGGTAATTTAGTAAGTAGAACAAACGCTATGATAATTAAATACTTTGATGGAATAGTACCTGAAAGTGTAAATGAAATAGAAATAGACAGAACTTTAAAAGAATATGCAATAAATTTAAAAGAAACAACTAGTAATTTAATTGACTCATGCCATATAGCAGAATCATTAGATGGTATTATCGAATTATTTAGAAAATGTAATAAATATATAGATGAAAACGAACCTTGGGTATTAGCGAAAGATGAAAACCAAAAAGAAAGATTAGGAACTATTCTTTATAACTTGATTGAAAGTATTAGAATAGGAGCTGTTCTATTACAAGCTTACATACCAGAAACTTCAGAAAAAATATTAAATAAAATTAATGCTTCAAATAGAAGTTTTGAAAGTCTTAAAGCATTTGGGAATTATGCACCGGGAACTGTAATTAAAGATGCAACACCGTTATTTAATAGAATTAATAAAGAAGAAAAATTAAAGAATTTATAGGGTCGGGTGATAGAATGTTTACAGATACTCACTGTCATATTTTGGAAGAAGAATATGATAATTATGATAAAATACTAAGTAATTTTAAAAAAAATAATATAAAAAGAATAATTATAAATGGCTACAATTTGAGTAGTAATAAAGAAGTTATGCAACTAATTGATAAATATCCTAATGTATATGGAGCAATAGGAATACATCCTAATTATATTGAAGACAACAAAGTTAATACAATAGAATTTATAAAGAAAAATATTAATCATCCTAAAATTATAGCAGTTGGAGAAATCGGACTAGATTATTATCGTAATTCAGAAAATAAAACTGAGCAAATAGAGGTTTTTAAAGAAATGTTAGAATTAGCAAAGTTGAATAATAAACCTATAATCATTCATAACAGAAATGCCACTAATGATATTTTAACTATTTTAAAAACAAAAAAATTAAAAGGAATTATGCATAGTTTTTCTGGGAGCATAGAAACAGCAATTGAATATATTAAGTTAGGTTATAAACTTGGGATAAATGGAATTATCACTTTTAAAAATTCTAATTTATCAGAAGTTATTTCTAAAATAAGTTTAGATGATATTTTGTTAGAAACTGATTCTCCGTATCTTACGCCAGAACCTATCCGCAAAGAACGAAATCAACCAGCAAATCTAATATATATAGCAAAAAAAATATCTGAAATTCATTTAGTTGACTTAGAAAGATTATCACAACGATTGGAAAACAATTTTTTAAAAATTTTTGACATTTAATTATGCACATGATAAAATATTTTTATATTGGAGATAAGGTATGAATAAAATAAAGTTGACCAAATACATAAAAATAATTATTTTATTAATAGTAATTTCATTAAGTCATCAAGTCTGTTTAACAAAAGCAGAAACTAAGACTATTAATAATAATTTAAATAAAACTTTAGATTTGCATGCTATGGCGATCAAAATCGAAGAAATAATCCATAATGATTTATATAAAACAAAAGATACCTATAACGGTATTTTAACTGGATATGCAGCTGATTGTCCGCTATGTGGAGGAACATTAGGTTGTACAGGGCAAAACGTCTTAAAAGATAGAATAACAACTTATAATGACCATACTTATGGAGAAGTTAGAATTGTAGCATCATCAAAAAGCTTACCATGCAATTCAATTATTCAATTTGATTTACCTTCTATATCTGATAAAAAGATAACGGCAATTGTTTTAGATAGAGGAGTTACTGGAACTTCATTAGATTTATTAGTTGAAAGCGAAGATATTGCTTATACTCAAGTAGGAAGAAAACAAATTACTTACGACATTTTAAGATTTGGAAAATAGAATATATATACATATTCTTTTTTTTATCTAACTCAACGGATAGTTTGTTGTTTTGTTAACAAGAACTTATTATAATTATAATGGAGTTGATTTTATGGATTGTCAAAAAATAGGAAACCAAATATTAGAAAAACGAAAAATTAATAAAATGGACTATAAAAGATACAAATTATGGATATAATTATGATAAAACAAATAAAAAGATGACTATGAAAATAGGAAAAAAGATTATAAAGAAGAATATATAAACAATTTTAGGTTTGACAAAGATTATACAAAAAAGTCTATGATAATAACTTCTCTTGTACATTTTATTTTTATAAAAGATTTAGAAAAAATAGAATATAATTTTGGAAACGCTAGTTACTTAATTAAAAGAGAAAATATAAATATGTTTTTTAATAAAAAAGGTTTTAAATTAGAAAATTTATTGGAAGATGATAATTGGACACAGCATATAAAAAATGAACTTAAAAACAAAGAGTTTATAAAAAATTTTTTTGAAAATTAATATTATATAAGCATATAAGGTTTTATTGTGTTAAAATAAAATTGTGATTCAAATGAAAAAATTTAAATTTAAGAAAAAATATGGACAGAACTTTTTAAATGACAATAATGTCTTAGAAAAAATTGTGAATAATTTAGAAGTTACTAACAAAGATCTTATTATAGAAATTGGACCAGGTACTGGTAATTTGACCAAAAAATTATTAAAATTTAATTCAAAAATCCTAGCATATGAAATTGATATTGATACAAAAGAATATTTAAATAATATAAAATACTCTGAATTAACAGTTTTATACTCTGATTTTTTAAAAAGAAACATAAAAAGAGATATTAAAAATATTAAATATGAAAACTTATACATTATAGGTAATCTCCCATATTATATTACCACTCCAATTATCGATAAAATAATTCAAGAGGATTTAAAGGCAAAAGAATTAATATTTATGGTTCAAAAAGAGGTAGCTGACAGATTATCAGCAACTCCTGGAAAAAAGGAATATAGTTATATAACTGTAAAATTAAAGTATTATTATAACATTATTAAGCTTTTTGATGTCAGTAAAAAATCATTTTATCCAATTCCTAAAGTGGATAGTTCTATTTTAAAACTAACGCCGCATAATCAATATTTGTTTGAAAAAGAAGAAAAGTTTTTAAAAGTAATAAGTTCATCTTTTAAATATAAAAGAAAAACATTATTAAATAACTTAAAAGATTATGATAGAGAAATTGTCAAAAAAATATTAAAAAAATATAATTATACCGAATTTGTTCGTGCTGAAGAGTTACCAATAGAAATATTTTTAGAGATATCAAATGCTTTATAGCATTTTTTTCTTTTATAAACATATATTTTTTTAGGTGATCTAATGAAATTTAAAAAAGGAGATTTAGTAACAAGGAAGAGTCATAACCATGATACAGTTTTTAAAATATTAAATATAAAAGAAGATATTACCTATTTAAAAGGAGTAAACGTACGATTGTATGCAGATAGCAATATAGAAGATTTAAAAATATATGAAGAAAAAGCTATGACTGATGACTTCGAAAAAGTAGCAGAAGAAATAGAAACTTTAGATCGGAATGAATATTTTTTTATGCCTGCAAAAATACTTCATTTTGATGGAGATTCAGACTATTTACAAAGATGTTTGAATTTTTACAAAAAATTAAACATAAAGGCAATAGGTAAGGTTATAAAAGAAGAATTATTACCTCAAAAAATATTTAAGTATTTAACAGATTATTCTCCAGATATAGTAATAATTACTGGACATGATGCTTATTATCGTAAAAATGGGGATCCAAATGATATAAACAATTATAAGAACTCAAAACACTTCAGTGATGCAATTAAACATGCAAGAAAATATGAAAAAAGTCATGACAAATTAACTATTATAGCCGGCGA
>JAQUDY010000064.1 GCA_028685445.1 Bacilli bacterium | reverse complement strand
ATTATTTTCACATTATTCGTTAGTATTTTTGTTGATTTAATTACAAGTTTTTTCAAACATAAAATTAACAAGTTTTTATTTTTATCATTTATTTTATTTATAAACATTATTTTCATAGCTCAATTTATTAATTATAAATTTTATGGAAATGTCTTTTCTATTTATTCTTTATTTTATGGTGGTCAGGTCTTTAGTTTTTTTAACCAAATTTTTACTGTTATTATAAATAATAAAATTGCAGTTGTTTTATTAATAGTACCTACTTTTGTTACATTGTTTTTTAAAAAAAGAATTATTACACTAGATACTAATTACAGTATTCTTTCATCTAAAACAATCTCAATGTTTTGTTTTTATATAATTGGTATAATTTCGCTTTTTATTGCTAAAGATAATATTTATTCTGTTAAAAATATTTATTTTAATAAACATGTTCCTAATCAAACTGCTAAAAGTTTAGGATTAATGACTGCAATGCGCCTAGATTTATTTAGGATATTATTTAATTTTGAAGAAAGTGTTTTAGTAAATGCTCCTGATGAAGAAAATGAAACTATTAAAGAAATTGAATATAACATATTAAATATAGATTTTAATACTCTAATTGAATCAGAAAAAAATAATACTATTAAAAATATTCATGAATATATATCTAACCAAGCTGCAACTAACAAAAATGAATATACTGGTTATTTTTCAGGAAAAAATTTAATTTATATTACTGCAGAAGCTTTTAGTCCTATTGCTGTTCATGAAGAAATTACACCAACTTTGTACAAACTTGTTAATAGTGGTTTTAAATTTAATAACTTTTATAGCCCGGTTTATTATGTTAGTACTAGTGATGGAGAATATATTAATTTAACTGGTTTACTGCCAAAAGAAAGTGTTTGGAGTATGTCTAGATCAAGTAATAATTATTTACCTTATTCCTACGGTAATGTTTTTAAAAATTTAGGATATAATACTTTTGCTTATCACAATGGTTCTTATAAATATTATGATAGACATAAATCCTTACCCAACATGGGTTTTGATTTCATGGGATGTGGTAATGGCTTGCAAAAATTGATGAATTGCAGACCTTGGCCACAAAGTGATTTAGAAATGATTAATGCTACTTTTGATTTATATAGTGGTAGTGAAAAATTCATGACTTACTATATGAGCATTAGTGGACACCTTGAATATAATTTCGGGGGTAATAATATGGCTTATAAAAACAAAGAATTAGTGAAGGATCTACCTTATAGCTCTGCTATTAAAGCATATCTTGCTACTCAAGCTGAACTCGATAAAGCACTTGAGTCTTTGATAAATAAATTAACAGAAAATAACTTATTAAACGATACTGTTATTATTATTAGCACAGATCATTATCCGTACGGATTAAAAACTAATGAAATGAAGGAAGTTATGGATATTAATGATAGTAAAATGGATGTCCATAAAAACAATCTAATTATTTGGAATAATTTAATGGAAGAACCAATAGAAATAAATAAGTATTCTAGTAGCTTAGATATATTGCCAACAGTTTTAAATTTATTTGGAATTGAGTTTGATTCTAGATTCTTAATGGGAACAGACATATTTTCTGATGCAGAGAGTACTATTATTTTTAATGATAGAAGCTGGATTACAAAATATGGAAAATATAATGCTACTAAAAACTTGTTTACTCCATTTGATTCAAATATGTCTGATTCATATGTTGAGAACGTTCATAATATTGTATACAATAAATTTGTTATTTCAAAAAATATTTTAGAGACAAATTATTATAAATACGCTTTAGGGGAATGATTATGGATATTAAAAAAATAATGTTACAAAGAGAAAGTTTATACAGTAAATATGCTACTAAAGATGAAGAATCTATTCGTTTAGATGAGTTTCATCCAGACATAAGACCAAACTTTTTTAGAGATATTGATAGAATTATTCATTCAGAATTTTATCCATATATCTTGTATAAGATATATGGATAAAACTCAAGTTTATTCTAATGTTAAAAATGATCATATATCTAAAAGAATGATTCATGTTCAGTTAGTTAGCAAAATCGCTAGAACAATTGGAAGAGCTTTGTCTTTAAATGAAGATTTAATCGAAGCTATAGCATTAGGTCATGATCTTGGACATATTCCATTTGGTCACACAGGAGAAGAGTTTTTAAACGAACTTAGTATTAAGCACAATGAAGGATTTTTTATGCATAATGTTCAAAGCGTAAGAGTTTTAACTAGTATCGAGAATAAAAATATTAGCATTCAAGTATTAGATGGAATTCTTTGTCATAATGGTGAATTTGCATTAAAAGAATACTTTCCTAAAAAGAAAACTACAGAAGACTTTTTAAATGATTATAAAATATGTTATAAGAATGAAAAACATGCAAAAAAGCTTGTTCCTATGACTTTAGAAGGCTGTGTTGTAAGAATTAGTGATATGATAGCATACTTAGGCAGAGACATAGAAGATGCCGTTAGAATAGGTGCTTTTGATATTAAAGATTTACCAGTAGAAATTACAAATATAATAGGTAAGAACAATAGTGAGATTGTTAATAACATAATCTTAGATATTATAGAAAATAGTTTTGAAAAAAACTATATTAAATTAAGTAATCAAATGTTTGAAGCTATTGTTAAATTAAAAGAATTTAATTATCAGAATATTTATTATAAAGCAAATACAAAAGAAGACTTAAAAAAATACAAAAACATGTTTGATGTAGTCTTTAATCAAAACTTAATAATAATTAATAATAACTTGAAAAAATATCCAATATTTAAAGGTTTCTTAAATTCTAAAACTTCAAAATATTTAATTGAAACTACTCCTACGCGCAAAGTTATAGATTATATTGCAGGAATGACTGATGACTATTTTCAAAATGAATTTAATAAATTAAAAAACATCAATTTAAGTTGATGTTTTATTTTGCTTCTTCTAAAGCTCTTGTTTCTCTGATAACAGTAATTTTTATTGTACCAGGGTATTGCATTTCTGCTTCAATTTTTTCTTTCATCTCTCTAGCAATTTTAAATGAAGCTAGATCATCGATTTCTTCTGGTTTTACTATTACTCTTACTTCTCTACCTGCTTGCATAGCATATGTTTTATCAACACCATCAAAACTATTACCTAAATTTTCTAATTCTTCTAGACGTTTGATGTAGTTTTCCATTGTATCATTTCTTGCACCAGGTCTCGCCGCTGATAATGTATCAGCAATACTTACAAGTACAGAAATAATACTAGTAGCCTCTGAATCACCATGATGTGAATGTATAGCATTTTTTACAATATCATGCTCATTGTATTTTTTGGCTATATCAAGTCCTATATCAATATGACTTCCTTCTATTTCATTGTCAATTGCTTTTCCTATATCGTGAAGTAAGCCAGCTCTTTTTGCAAGAGAAATATTTTCTCCTAATTCTCCAGCCATTATTCCGGATAAATGTGCGACTTCTTTAGAGTGGTTTAAAGCATTTTGTCCATAACTAGTACGGAAATTTAGTTTTCCTATTAAATGTACTAATTCTGGATCAACTTTAGATAAACCTAATTCATAAATAGCCTCATTACCTATTTCGGTAACTCTACTATTCATATCTTTAGATACTTTATCATATATTTCTTCTATTCGCGTTGGATGGATTCTTCCATCTTTAATTAATGTTTCAATAGTTTGTTTAGCAATTTCTCTTCTGAAAGGGTCAAAAGAGGAAATAACTATAGCCTCAGGTGTATCATCAATAATTAAATCAACTCCAGTAACGGCTTCTATTGTTCGAATATTTCTTCCTTCTCTACCAATTAAACGACCTTTCATTTCATCGTTAGGCAAGTCAATCGTGCTTACTGTTTGAATTGTAGTAACATCATTTGCATATCTTTCCATTGAATTCACTAATAAATTTTTAGCCTTTTTATCAACTTCAAGTTTTGCCTCAGATTCTTGTTCTTTAATAAATGATGCTATTTCAAGAGCCATACTTGACTCTACTCTTTCCATAATTAAATCATGAGCTTTTTCTCTTGAATACCCTGAAATAGTTTCTAACTTTTCCATTTCTTCTTTTAAAAGCTCGTCCATTTTTAAATCTTTTTCTTGTAATTGTTTTTGCAGATTATTTAAATTATTATCTTTTTGTTCTAAAAGATTATCTCTATTTTGAAGCATTTCTTCTCTTTTATCTAAAGATTTTTCTCTTTGTAAAATTCTTTCTTCGCTGCTTAAAATTTCAGATTTTTTTTCTTTTATTTCTTTATCTGTTTCTTGTTTTAATTTAAACGATTCTTCTTTTAATTCAATGATGCTATCCCTTTTATGCTTGTCTGCTTCTTTTTTAGCATCAGTTATGATTTTTTCTGCTTTTTTACCAGCACCTGCACCTGTTAAAATAACAATTGCATATATTGCGCTGCCACCTAATATTAATCCAATAAAAAGAGTTAAAATGGAAGCTGTATTAAATATCATAATATTTTCCTCCATTTTGTAGATTATTAAACTACATCTTTATTATAAAGTTTATTAGTGAATTTTGCAAGAAGTTTATTTTTATAGACAAAAAAACTTACTTAATAGTTTTTTTATTTTCTATATTGTAAGCTTCTTTTATTTTATTTTCTATTTCTTCTGAAAGTTTAGGATTATCTTTTAA
Organism: Bacilli bacterium; assembly: GCA_028685445.1. GTDB lineage: Bacteria > Bacillota_I > Bacilli_A > RF39 > UBA660 > DUUS01. Next base: position 1,567 of record JAQUDY010000064.1, on the reverse strand, counting down.
ATATTGTTTAACATTTTCTCTACCTTGCCCTATTTTTTCTTCTTTATAACTAAACCAGGCTCCACTTTTATTAATTATATTTAAGTTTGAAGCGATATCTACAATTTCTCCCATTTTACTAATACCTTCTCCATAAACAATATCAACAGTAGCAGTTTTAAAAGGAGGAGCCACTTTATTTTTTACGACTTTAATATTTGTTTTATTTCCTGTAATATTATCTCCACTTTTTATTTGTTCTCCACGTCTAATGTCTAAACGAATAGTAGAGTAAAACTTTAAAGCTCTTCCTCCAGGAGTTGTTTCAGGATTTCCAAATATTATTCCTACTTTTTCTCTTAATTGATTAATAAATATTGCAGTTGTTTTTGTTTTATTTATTGTGCCAGATAATTTTCTAAGGGCTTGACTCATAAGTCTTGCTTGCAATCCAACATGAGAATCTCCCATTTCACCATCAATTTCTGCTTGAGGAACTAATGCTGCTACAGAGTCTATTACTACAATATTCACGGCTTCACTTCTAACTAAAGCCTCGCAAATTTCTAATGCTTGCTCTCCAGTATCTGGTTGACTTAGTAATAATTCATTAATATCTACACCTAATTTTCTTGCATAAACAGGATCTAAAGCATGTTCGGCATCTATAAATGCCGCTCTTCCTCCAGCCTTTTGTACTTCTGCTATTGCATGAAGAGCTACAGTAGTCTTTCCACTAGATTCAGGACCATAAATCTCAACTATCCTACCTTTTGGATAACCGCCAACTCCCAGAGCTAGATCTAGAGTTAAAGATCCAGAAGAAGTGACATCTAATTCCATTTTACTCATACCGCCTAATTTCATTATAGCGCCTTTTCCAAATTGTTTTTCTATATCAGCTAAAACTTGCTCTAAAGCTTTATCTTTTTTAGTTTCATTTGAACTTGATTTCAAGTTATTTTCACCATTCTTTCTTTGACATCTTAATCTTAATATAATATTTTGTCTTTGTCAATAGTTTTTGCAAACATTTGTTTGGCAGATTTTCAATATTTGTTTAAAAGTAAAAAAACAGCGTTTTTTGCTGTTTTATTTTTCTAATATATAATCTTTATTAACAAGAAAATATTGTATGCCAGAAAATATTGATAAGATTGTTGCAATAAAGACTAAATAATCTCCTAATGAAATATTTAGTAACTCAAATGGCCAATTTGAGAAAAACACCATCGAAATTCCTACCATCATAAATACTGTTTTTATTTTTCCCCAAATAGATGCTCCTACTGCAGCGCCTTTAGACCCTGCTACCATTTTGATTGAATCAACTACTATATCTCTTGTAATAATAACTATTGGTATAATCACTGGTAATAATCCTTCATAAGCTAGAGCTATTAAAACTCCGTTAACTAGTACTTTATCTGCTATAGCATCCATCACTTTACCAAAATCCGTTACAATATTTCTACTTCTAGCAATACTCCCGTCTACAAAATCAGTTATAGCTGCTATTATAAATAATATTCCAGCTACCACATATTTTAAGTGAATAGTTACACTACCTGCTAATAGTTATTTTTGC
>JAQUDY010000063.1 GCA_028685445.1 Bacilli bacterium | reverse complement strand
TGAAGAAGAAATTGAAAAGGCATTAAATGCTTTGGAGAAATTTTAAAAAAGCATGGCGCCCGATGTAATTTCATTGCTGAGATAGATAAAATAGAAAGTGAAATAGAATCAAAGGGTTTACTTTCTTCTAATGAAGCAAATGTTAATAACAAAAGTAATGAACAAATCACAACATTAACAGCAGAATTAACTGAGTTATTAACTAGAATCCCTCGTGAAGTCAGTGAAGATTTAGAATTCTTTTCTAAACAAATTATAGATCGCCGAATAAGAAGAGAAGAAACTCTTGATAAAGAAAAAGAATTAATTGAATCGTATCCTGAGGTAGAAAAAATAGATTTCAAACAAGTTTTTATAGCTTTAAAACATATTTTCGATAACATCAGGTCATATACTGGCGAATTAGAGAATCCGGAGTTCACTCTGTCTGAGGAATCTAAAGAAGAATTAAGTTCTCCGCGCTTAGAAGTGATAGGAATAAAAAAAGCTCCTAAAGTTTTATTACGAAATTTAGGTTTGATTCCAGAGGATTATTCAAAAGAAAAATCAAAACCTATAACTAAAACTAATACAGGATTATTTGGAATAATGGATGATGTTTTCTCGGAAGTTTATTCTCAAACTCAAAAAACTCAACCGATACCTATTATAAAAGAAGAATCAGAAAAACAACAAGATGTTGAAGAAGAAGTTATTATACCTTTATCAGAAGAAGAAATTAAAAAAGAAGTAGAAAAAGAAGTAGAAAAAGAAGCTTCTTTAAAAAGTGCAGAGATCAAGTCTGTTTCATTAGATTTAATCGAAAAAGAAGATATAATTGAATCAAAAGAGCAATTAAATGAAGAATCAAACATCCAGGCCGAAGAACAATCACTTGAAGAAGATAAATCAGAAGTTTCAAAAGAATTTGATAATGTAAATGAAAAAGTAGAAGAAAAAACACTTGAAACGGAAGAAGCAATAACATTTGAAATGCCAGAAGAATTTGCTTTAGTAGATTTAGCTATCGCGTTATGTGATGATGCTAATGGATGGCTAGATATTTATGAAGTCAACAAGTCTCTTTTTGACAAAATAATTTTAGAAAACAATAACGGCAATAATAAAGATATAGAATATAATAAAGAGTTATTCTCAGGACTTACTATAAATGTTCCAACAGTATTTAAAAAAGGGCAAGAAAATAAACAATCTTTAGGGAAAGCTGCTTAAGGAGGCATACAATGTTTTTTACTAAAAATGAAATAATAGAATTAGAAGATAAAAACTATTTCATTATTGATATGGCGGTTATTGATAATGAAGCATATTATAAAGTATCAGAAGTTAATCTAGACGAGAATACTTTAGAAGATGAGTGGAAATATGTTACTGCGATTAAAGAGTCTAGTACTTTATATATAGAAGAAGTTAATGACCCGGAAATTATAGAAAAGTTAAATGAAAAATTAAAGAGCTAATGCTCTTTTTTTAATTACTTGATTAGAATTTGACTTTTTGTCTCATAATATGTTAGAATAAATCTCGTTCGTCTGGGGAGGGGAACAAAAAATGAAAAGTAAAGTATCTTCACCGAAGGTATTAAACATTGTATTGTGTGTAGTGATTTTATTAATATTTGTTTTAACTATTGGTACTAGAACTAATGCAGAAGTTTTAACAGATAATGCCTCTGAGGTGATACCCCTCAGTAGGGAAATAAATTATTCAATAAATATTTTAAACAATAAACTCTTAGAACCTGATGAAAGTGATATAGAAATTACTTCAGAGGAATCAGAAAGTGAAATAATATTTAATTTAGATTATTATATTAACGAATACATTATAACGATAAAATTCTTTAGTGAATTATTCGATTATAATTACGAAGATATAATTAAAGATTTAAAAAACAAAGAATTAGAAAACTATGATTTTGAATATACCAATATCGGTTATTTAAAAAATTCTAATAATGATTTAGAAAAGTATGCTAATTTCGAGTATGGTTTAATTGAATATTTTTATCAATTAAATAAAGATAAAAATATAAAAAGAGAAGTTACATATAGACCGTATAAAGGAAATGCAAAATATGTAGAAGATTTAATTCAATATTTTTCAGAAATATATTCTAATGTAGATAAAATATCATTACTAAGTATTGGAGCCGCAGAATCAGGTTATTACAAAGTGAAATATATGCTTAAATATAATAACGTATATGGTGGTATGAGTAATAAAAAATTAATAAAACATAATAATATTGAACAAGGAACATTAAGTTTTGTAAGACTTATGTCTAGAAATTATTATGGAAAAGGATTAAATACTTTAGAATCTATTGGTAGAGTATATTGCCCAGTTATAGAAAATGGTATTAAAAAAGCTAGTCCGCATTGGAAAAATTTAGTGACAAAAGCAAGAAATGAATATAATGATTATACAGACACAATTACAATTGAAGATTTGATTAATAGAGAGGAAATTTAATTCCTCTTTTTTAATTAAAAAAATTGACATTTGAAAATATAGTTATTATACTAAATATAGAAGAGGAATATATGATTTTAACAGGAAAAAAAATAAAAGAAGAAATAAAAAAAGGGAATATAACCATTACTCCTTATAATGAAGAAAACATTAATCCTAATAGTTATAATTTAACATTAGCTAATGAACTTTTAATTTATAATGAAGAACTTCTAGATATGAAAAAACCCAACAAAACAAAAAAAATAATAATTCCAGAAGAAGGAATTGTATTAGAGCCTAATAAACTTTATTTAGGAAGAACAATAGAAAAAACTGGAACTGATCTTTATGCTCCTATGATTGAAGGAAGAAGTTCCATAGGTAGATTAGGCATATTTGTCCATATAACAGCTGGCTTTGGAGATATCGGTTTTGATGGAACTTGGACATTAGAAATAGCATGCTTAGAACCAATTAGAATTTATCCATATACAAAAGTATGTCAAATAAGTTATCATACACTTGATGGAGAAATAGAATTATATAAAAGCGAAAAATACCAAGGGCAAGAATCAGTAAGAGAAAGTAAACTATATAAAGATTTTATAAAGTAAAAGGAAAGAAGATTCGTTTATGAAATGTGTAAAAGAAATTGATGTGAAAAATAAAAAAGTTATTTTAAGATGTGACCTAAATGTTCCGTTAAAAAATAATAATATTATAAGCGATGAAAAAATCATCGCTTCTTTAAAAACAATTAAATATTTAATAAATCAAAAAGCTAAAATCATTTTAATGAGTCATTTAGGTAAAATAAAATCCTCAGATGATCTTAAAACTAAATCATTATTGCCAATATATAATTATTTAAAAAAATTATTGCCAGATATCAATATTTATTTTAGTGCAAAAACAAGAGGGGCTGATTTAGAAGCGCTAGTAAAAAACTTAAAAGAAACTGAAATCGTTTTAATTGAAAATACTCGCTTTGAAGACCTAGATAATAAAAAAGAAAGTAATAATGATTATGAACTTGCTAAATACTGGGCAAGCTTAGGGGACGTTTTTATTAATGATGCTTTTGGTTTAACACATAGAAAACATTCTTCTAATAACAGAATCAAAGAATTTCTACCATCAGGATATGGTTTTTTAATAGAAGAAGAGTTATCTAAATTAGATTTGTTATTAAAACCTAATAGACCTTTTACTGTATTAATGGGTGGTGCTAAAGTAGAAGACAAAAGTTTATTAATTAAAAACATATTAAAAGAATGTGATTTTTTATTACTTGGTGGAGGAATTGCTAATACTTTCTTAGCAGTAAATAATGAAGTCGGAGAGTCACTAATAAGCTTTGAATATATTAACGAAGCAAAGAAATTACTATTAAAATACCCTAATAAGATCATTATGCCAACAGATGTAGTAGTTATTAACAATAACTTTATTAGTATAAAAGAAATAAAAAAATTAAATAATAAAGATAAAATTTTAGATTTAGGTCCAAAGAGTATAGAATTGTTTAAAAGATATTTAGAAAAATCTGAAACAGTTTTCATAAATGGAACTGTAGGTCTTTATGAAGATGAAAGATTCTCTTTTGGAACAAAATCTATTTTAGAAATTAGTAGTAGTATAAATGGACAAACAATTTTAGGTGGTGGTGATGCAGTTGCTAGCAGCAAATATTTTAATATAAATAACTTCTACCATTTATCAACAGGTGGAGGAGCGACATTAGAATATATAGCGACTAAAAAATTAAAATGCATGGAGAGTGGAAATGTTAATAATTCTTAATCATAAAATGAATCTTAATATTAAAGAAATAAAAGAATATGAAAAATCATTAAGAAATTATAATATAGTAATTATGCCACAAACGCTTTATATGAGTTTGTTTACGGAAGGCGAATATATCTTAGGTAGTCAGTGTATAAGTGAGTATACAGCAACTGGAGGAGTCTCAGTAGAAGCTTTAGTTCACCTGGGTGTTAAATATGTCTTAGTAGGGCATTACGAAAGAAGAAGTATAAAAAGAGATACCAACGAAGTTATAATAAAAAAAATCGTAGAATGTCTAAAGAACAATATTATTCCTATCTTATGTATTGGAGATGAAGATGTAAAAGAAAATGAAAGTCTTAAGCAACAAATTAATATAGTCTTTAATAATGTAAAAGAAGGATTAGATAAAATTATAATTGCTTATGAACCGATTCAGAATATTGGTACGGATTCTTTTTTAAACTTTAAAATAATTGAAGAAAAAATATTTTTTATACACCAATATGTTAAAGAGAAATTCTTTTTAACAAAAGATATTTTATACGGTGGCAGCGTAAATTCGAAGAATATTAAAAACTTAAAAAATATAAATCATTTAAAAGGAGTAATATTAGGAAGTGCTTCTTTAAATATTAAAGAAGTAATAGATATTTATAATGAAGTAACTTTAAAAAAATAATTGTAATTTAATATTTGATAAGATATAATTGTTATAGAAAGAGGTTATTATGGAAAAACTAAAAGTTGGTAGCATGTATGAAATACATTGCTACAAACATAATGGTAAGATCCATAGAACTTGGGATGAAACAATTATATTAGATATTAAAGAAGATCTTTTGATTTGTGGTAATAATAATGTAACAGTAACTGAAAGTAATGGTAGAAAACATAAAACAAAAGAAATAACAATAATCTTTTTTTATACCAAAAGATGGTTTAACGTATTTGCTCAATTTAAGAAAAAAGGATTATTTTATAAATGCAATATAGCAACACCTTATTTAGTAGATGATAATGTAATTAAGTTCATTGATTATGATTTAGATTTAAAAGTCTTTCCAGATGGAACATTTAGAGTTTTAGATCGTAATGAATATAAATATCATAAATTAAAAATGAAATATTCTGAGGACTTAGATCGAGTACTTCAAAGCGAATTAACAGAACTTATAAATATGAAAAGAGCAGAAGTAGGACCATTTAATAAGAAAGTGATAGAAGAATATTATCAAAAATATTTAAAAATCACTCAAAATAACTAAAAAATGATAGTTTTTGTGTAAAATTATCATTTTTTGATAAGTTAGACTAGAAATTTTATTAATTAATGCATATAATGATAAGTATACCAAGCCAATATTGCTTTTAGTAGCTGGAAATAAGAAGAATTTCATCAAAAATTCAAAATTCAGCAAAAACTGTCAAAAAATAGTTGACTTAAAGAAAAAGGTTTGATATATTACTAATGCGCAGCAGAGGAAAGCTGCGATGATCTTTGAAAACTAAGTAAAATGTCAATTTTGAGTAGTCAGATTAAACTTAAAAATAAAATTTATTTTTTTTTGAGAGTTTGATCCTGGCTCAGGATGAACGCTGGCGGCATGCCTAAGACATGCAAGTCGAACGAGGTGGCCCATTGACCCAATATGAATATTTTAGAGCTTGCTTTAAAATATGATTATCGGTGATTTGGATTTTCCACCTAGTGGCAAACGGGTGAGTAACACGTGGGTTACCTACCTCTAAGTTGGGGATAACAGTTGGAAACGATTGCTAATACCGAATGTGCTCTACGGAGTAAAGAAGCCCTTAAAGCTTCGCTTAGAGATGGGCCTGCGGTGCATTAGCTAGTTGGTAGGGTAATGGCCTACCAAGGCTACGATGCATAGGGGGACTGAGAGGTTAACCCCCCACACTGGGACTGAGACACGGCCCAGACTCCTACGGGAGACAGCAGTTAGGAATATTCGTCAATGGGGGAAACCCTGAACGAGCAATGCCGCGTGAGTGATGACGGTCTTATGGATTGTAAAACT